>JBOHCZ010000205.1:0-4238 GCA_050699195.1 Streptomycetales bacterium | reverse complement strand
GCACGCCGAACACGCCAAGACGTGTCACTAGACGTTTACGGCTGTGTCACCACCCCGCAGGTCGCTGACCTGCACGTTTGTCCCCCGACGTGCCTCAGAACCCCGATTAGCTGCGGAACTCAGGGATCGGTTGTGGGAGCCGGTCGCGCCGGACGGAGGGTGAGGTCATGGGTAAAATGCTGTGGTCAGTCACCATGTCGCTGGACGGCTTCATCGCGGGCCATGGTGGTGACCTGTCCTGGTTGACCGAGCACCTCGGGCCCAACCCGACGGTGGACGAGGTGATCGGCAGGATCGGCGCGCTTCTCGTCGGCAACCGCACCTTCCGCGGTGACGATCCGTACAAGGGCACGACCAGGGAAGCAAGCCGTTCGGCGGGAGGTGGAGCGGGCCGCAGTTCGTGCTTACCCACCACGCCCGGACACGCCGGTGCCCGGGTGTCACCTTCGTCGGTGATCTCGACAGCGGTGTCGCCGCGGCCAAGGCAGCCGCGGGCGACAAGTACGTCAACGTCCTCGGCGCCAACACCGCCCAGCAGTGCCTTGATGCGGGTGTAATCGACGAGATCCTGGTACTCATCGCGCCAGTCCTGCTCGGCGGCGGCGTCCGGCTGTTCGACCGCCCGGGCGGGACCAACGTCAAGCTCGAACGCCTCAGCCTGACCCAAGCGCCGCGAGCGACGAACCTCTGGCTACGCGTCGTCCGATGAAGCTGTTGGTTCGGCCTCAGGGGGTGCGACCAGGATATTGTGTCGGCGACTTCGCGTCCGAGAAGAGGCGGGCCGCGGGTGCGGGAACCGACAGGCGTGAGACCCGCAGGACTCTCGAAGGGTGGGACAGCATGCGACTACTCGCGGCGGGGCTCCTCGTCCTGTTACCGCTGGCGGCGGCGGCTCTCGTTTACTTCGGCGGCGCCCGACGGTCGGCGGCCAAACGTGAGCGCGCGGAGCTCGGCAGGGCGCGCAGGACGCTCAACGAGATCAACAAGCAGGCCTCGCGCCACGCGGCAGCGGACCCGACCTGCGAGCTCGTCACCATCATCAACGACGAGATGGCGAGGCACTACGCAGAGGTGGGACAGTGACGTCGTGGACCAAGCCGGCCGTCGCGGCGGCCGCGGCGGCCGCGACGGCGGCCGTGGGAGCACTCGCCCTCCTCGCGCTCTCCTCGAAGGTGAGCACGAACCCAGCCGAGATGGCCGTCCATTACTCGGGCGGCCCCCTGACGTCAACGGAGTTCGAGAACTGCGTGAACCCGTCCTCGCGGGAGTGGGACGGACCCGGCGACCAGCACCTCAAGTACCCGATCGGCCAGCGGACGTACAAGTTCGGCCCCGGAGGTGACACGGCTGGCATCAAGGCGGTGTCGAGCGACAACGTCCAGATGACGTACACCGGCGTGGTGACGTTCAGCCTCGACCTCGAGTGCCCGACGCTCCGCAGGTTCCACGAGCAGATCGGCCTGAAGGACTGGAACGGCCAGCAGGCCTATATCAACGATGGCTTCGAGGGCTGGACGGCCATGCTCGATGTCTACATCGGACAGCCGCTCCAGCGCGCCGTGAACACCGTGGCGGGGCGGTACGGCTACCGCGACCTCTACAACGACAACGCCGCCCGGGCGGAGGCCGAGAAGGTGGTGGAGCGGGAACTCCCCGCCTATGTAGAGGAGCTCGCCGGCGGGCCGTTCTTCGGGGAGTTCAGTATGCAGCTCCAGAAGCCGTCCGCGCCGAGGAGGATCCGCGACGCTTTGGAGGCGGAGCAGGAGGCGGTCGCGCAGAACAAGGCCCAAAAGCAGCGCAACGCGACCGCCCGCACGCAGTACGAGACGTTCGACGACTGCAAGAGGCATCTTGCCGAGCAGTCCTGCGTCCTCATCCACCTCGGCGAGCAGGGCAACCTGGTCGTCTCCCCGGGCGGGGTGAACGTCACGCCTCCCGGATAAGGGGGGCCCGCTCATCTTCAGGCGCGTCTCAGCTTGGCGTTCTAGCGTGGCCGCGAAGGCATCTCCGAAAGGAACGATGATGAGAGACAAGCTCAAGGGAACGCTGATCGCGGCAACTGTGATGGCGGCGCTAGCCAGTGGCGGCGCGGCAACGGCCGCCGCGACCGGCGGCGACGACGACAAGGCCACCAAACCCGTTACCGGCGGCGCGTTCGACAAGGCCAAGACCGCGGCGCTCGACCATACCGGCGGCGGCCGGGTAACCGGCAGCGAAGTCGGCGACGAGGAGGGCTTCTACGAGGTCGAAGTGACCAGGGACAACGGAACCCAGGTCGACGTGCACCTGGACCGCAACTTCAACATCCTCGGCGGGCAGGCCGATCAGGACGGCTCGGGCGAAGACTGAGCCAGATCAGCGTCGTTGAGGCCCCAGCCGCCTGCCGGACGAATCCACGGCGGCGGATCTCGCGCATCGCATCCGTCACCGATCCCGAGGGCAACGCGTGTACCGATGTGACGAAGGCGACAACCTGGTGGGGCGGGCCGGCAGAGCCTGGCATCCGTCCAGGTCACCCCTGCTCTCGAATACGTTGTGTGACCGTTCGTGGGCTCTCTGCCGCCTTGAGGTCTGCTCGGCGACGCCGTACGGTCCTTAGGTTCACGCAAAGTGAACCGCGCCCGTAGCGACGCTGAATCCCGCCGCCTGCGGGTGCGCCCCGCGAACACACGGTGGGAGCGGGCGCCCGGTTGCTGGGCGCCGCGCACTCGGGGGCTGGCAGCCGGACCGCGCGGACCGCGCGTCCGGAGGGCCGGCCCGCAGGCGTTACGGGAGTCATCCCATGATGTCCCAGTCAGGCAAGGGAACGGGCCGCGCGGCGGGACGCTGTCCTGCCCGCACCGCGCCCACCTCGAAGCGTTTCACCGCCCGGCGCGGCACCCCCGGGCTCGCCGCGGTCGCCGCGATCGCCGCCGGAGTGGTCGGCGGTGCCACGGTCGCCCACGGTCAGGTGGCCGGCCCGCAGAAGGCGGGTCCGGACAGGGCGGGTCCCGGCAGGGCCGGCACCGCTGTGCAGGCATCGCCGACGCCGTCGCCCCGGCCGTCCGAACGAGGCTCGTCGCATCGCCTGGCGGTGCAGCGTTCCCGCCCCCTCACGCAGGAGGCCCGCGACCGGCTGCTCGCCGAGGCGAAACGGCTGAAGGGCACGCGCTACCGCTACGGCGGCGACACCCCGCGGACCGGCTTCGACTGCTCCGGGTTCGCCAGGTACGTCTACGCCGAGGTCGACAGGAAGCTCCCGCGTACCGCGCGTGCGCAGTACGACGCGGCCGCGGTGATCTCGAGGGCCCACGCCCGCCCGGGTGATCTGGTGTTCTTCCACCAGCGCGGGTCGGTGTACCACGTCGCCGTCTACGCCGGTGGCGGCAAGGTGTGGCAGTCGCCCAAGCCGGGTGACGCCGTGGAGCTCGAAGGCATCTGGACCGACGACGTCACCTTCGGCCGCTTCTAGGTCTCGACCCGCGCCTGCAGCGAGAGGAAGCGGCCGATGTCGGAGGCCTCCGCCCGCAGGGCGGCCCCGGCGCCGGCGCGCAGGGGCTCGAAGGGCACGACGCTGATGTCGAGGCGGTGACGGGTGCGCCGCATGCTCCAGGTGGCGACGATCGGCCCGCCGTCGACCAGGGTGGGCCGCAGCACTCCGCCTCCCGGATGGACGCGGGTACGGTACTGCTCCGGCAGGGACGACTCCCTGGATCGCCAGCCGAGCAGGTACTCGTCGAAGGCCGGGATCAGCCGTACGACGCCCTCCGGGGGATCACCGCGTACGGCGTCGCCGGCCTGCCACAGGGCGCGGCCGCGATGAGACATCTCGGTGAGGCCGCCCCGGATCGCGCGCCAGCCGGCCTCGGCATCGCGGAGTCGCAGGCCGGACCAGGCGGCGAGGTCGGCGGGCTCGGCCGGGCCGTGCGCCCGCAGGTAGCGGCGGGCCAGCTCGGCGAGGGCGGTGTCGCGGTCGGGCTCCATCATGATCGGGGCGCCGAGCCAGTCCTCCGCGTGCACGTAGGTCGGATCCCTCCCGCGGTCCGGCCCGAGCACCACGAGGCCGTGGCAGGCGGCCAGCCGGGCCAGGTGCACGATGCCCTGGCCGCTGGCGGCCAACCCGCCCCGCGCGATGCGCTCGCCCAGCTCGGCCTTGGTCAGCGGCCCCTGCCCGGCGAGGGCCTGCTCGACGACCTCGACTGCCCTCTCAGCGGGGCCAGGCACGCCTTCCTGCGCCAGCCGGCGCCGGGAGTTGGTGA
>JBOHCZ010000204.1:0-5515 GCA_050699195.1 Streptomycetales bacterium | reverse complement strand
CTGACGAAGGGGCAGTACTCCCCCACGTCGGAGCTGGGCAAGATCACCAAGTCGACACCGTTCGGGTCGCTCGACCACCCGTTCAACCCGGTGTCGGTCGCGCTGGGCGCCGAGGCGACGTTCGTGGCGCGCACCATCGACTCCGACCGCAAGCACCTGACGTCGGTGCTGCGGGCCGCGGCCGCCCACGAGGGCGCGGCACTCGTGGAGATCTACCAGAACTGCAACATCTTCAACGACGATGCCTTCGCGCCGCTCAAGGACATCGCGACCCGCGACGACTTCGCGATCCGGCTCGAGCACGGCCAGCCGATCCGGTTCGGCGCGAGCGGTGAGAAGGGCATCGTGCGCGGCGACGACATGCGGTTGCGCGTCGCCGACATCGGCGAGGTCGGCGAGGACGCCGTCGTGGTCCACGACGCCCACGCCGACAACCCCGAGATGGCCTTCGCGCTCTCCCGGCTCGCCGAGACCTCGCTCCGACACACCCCGATCGGGGTGTTCCGCTCGGTACGCCGGCCCTCCTACGACGAGGCGATGGGCCGCCAGCTCGACGACGCCGTCGAGACCCACGGCGAAGGCGACCTCACCGCCCTGCTGCACGGCACCGACACCTGGGTCATCGCCTAACCGGCAGCGGCCTGCGGACGATCACCGCCGACGTCGCGATCTCACGGACCTGGTCCGCTACCACAAGAACCAGGGTGCGCTGGTCACGGCCTGCTCGTAGCAGGTCCACGAGGCTGGCGCCTTGGGTATTGCCCATTTACCCACAACAGCGTACTCTCATGGCATGAAGGGGGTCACGATGACTGAGATGCCGGGTTTCCGCACCATTACCGAGGTGCGTGCTGACGAGCGGTCGCGAATCCCGGTCGGCAAGGCCGGAGCCCACAAGGACGACCGTTACTCCCTCTCTGTGAACGATGACGGCGCCATTCTCCTCACGCCAGTCGTGAGCGTGCCCAAGCGTGAGCAGATCGTGTGGGAGAACGCTGACCTGCGGGCGTCGCTGTACCGCGGTCTTGCGGACGCCGCTGAGGGCAAGACTACGCGGTTGGATTGGGTGACCGCGGACGAATGAGCGCCGCCCGCTTCCACCTGATCTACACCGAAGAAGCAGCCAAGGTTCTCGACTCGATACAGGGCAGCGCTCAGTACGTCACGAAGTGGAAGAAGATCCGCAAGGCCCTACGTCTCCTCGAGAACCCAGGACCGGGGCATCCCGGCCTGCACTCTCACCAGTACCAGTCCATCCCCGGGCCCGGGGGATCACCCTTGTGGGAGTCCTACGTGGAGAACCGTACCCCGTCGGCGTGGCGAATCTGGTGGATCTACGGGCCGGGGCGCAGGGAGATCACCGTCGTCACCCTCGGCCCTCATCCCTGACTCCCGTCAGTCTCCGTCGGAGCTCGCGCCGCAGCGATCGGTCAAAGCGAGCGAGATCATTCACGTGGCGGGGTAGCAAAGTAGTCCCGGAGCATCTCGGTGGTCCACGACGGTTGTCGAACATCGCCGCGTGGACCCATCTCCGTGAACCATGGCTTAATATCGAGTACCGGAGTTCCATCAACAGCGTCGAGTTCCTCGACATGGAGATCAAGGCCGTCCACTGCAACCAGGCGGCACCGTGAAACTCCCAACCAGTTCAGCCGGCGCATGTTGCGGTGCCCGAACGTCCCGACTTCGGGCCAGTCCGGATTATCCCTGGGACGGCGCACACCAAGGTTGAGGTCGGTCGGGTCCGTGAGATGGAAGCGGAAGACGATTTCTAGATGGGAAAACTCGTCCAAACCCCTTGTCGCATCGGCCTTAAACCGAGTGCTGTCGATTCGAACAATGGAACGGGTACCTCCCCAATAGTCATCCGCCGGCTCGACACGCCCACCTACTACGTAGGCGAGGGGCTCGACCTGAAACTCTCGGCCTGTCATCGCTTCCATCTTTCAGCACTCCAGTTTGGTCAGGGCTATCTGGCCAGATAGGCAGCGGCGCGGGCATCCAGCTCTGTCGCTGCCCGGATGCCTCGTCGACGAAAGGGGGATAGGGCAGAACGCATGTCGGCGGCGGTCTGCCGAGTGCGACCTGAGTGAACGCCGTCCATCGCGTCGAGGGCGCGCGACCAGGTGCCGCAGGCCTCCTCGATGTTCCCTTGACGCACCTGCACGGTGCCGAGGTATCCGAGGGTCACAGCGTGAGTGCGAGTGAATGTGGACGACTTGCGGGTACGCACACTACGGCCGAACTCACTGACGGCACCGCGCAGGTCGCCGCAGTCCCGTAGGGTGCAGGCTGTTTCGTGCGCGAGGCTCGCTTCCTGGAAGAAGAACATTCTGTTCGGTTCCTCGTCTCCTGGCCGTACGGCTGCCAAATCGTCCTCGGCTCGGAGGAGCGCTGCGGCGGCGGTCTGCCGTTGTCTGGTCGCAGCCAAGGTTCTCGCGTAGACGACACCGAACAGGGCCCGCTCGCGCGGGCTAGCCAACGCGTACCGCATACCCTCCATGGAGGCGGCTGCCAAATCGAAGGCCTGCCGACCATGGCCTAGATCAACGGCCTGATGAGCCATGGCTCGCAGAACGTGACCGGCCATCGGCGGATCATCGGCCTCGGCAGCGAGCTTCACCGCGGAAGTGAAGTAGTACTGCGCGATGGAGTGCTCTGCGTTATCGAATGCCATCCACCCCGAGAGATAGGCAAGCTCGCTTGCAGCAGAGAACATCTCTCGGCGCACTCGATCGTCGGAGTAGCTCCCTCCGAGGTAGCCAGCAACGTCCGATGTCAGGTACTGCACGACTGCCGCACGAGCGTGGCCGCCACCGCGACGCTGATCGACTCGCGAGAAGAGCGACACCATGTCACGGACGGCCTCTACGTCTCCACGGCCAACCTTCCGACCCCCCGTGCGGCGCGATCCTCGTCCCGCCATCTGCGTCCACCACGAGTTGGCCGGCAGAGCAAGCGCGGCCACCGAATAGGCAGCGGCGCCCAGGGCACGCCTGCGGTCCATGTCCAAGTCGAGGCTCCCCAGATCAGTCAGCGCGGTCAGCGTATCCGCACGCCAGTCCAGGGCATCGCACGACGACGAGGATGGGAACGCGAGCCCGATCTCTGAAAGGGTCACCGCGCGGCCCAGGCGACGGGACAGGGCCTCACACAGGACGATCGGTGCACGTCCCGAGGGCTGCGTTCCGCAGACCCAGTGCGATACGTGGGACCGTCCCACACTGACTAGCTCGCGGGCGTTGCCCTCCAAGGCGACACGGACCAAGGCGGCGGCCGCTTGCGCGTGTGACCAGCCGGCCTCGGCGATCGCAGCTGCGAGCTTGTCGTTACGCCGTGCGTGTGCCATTGCCGTGCCCCCGCTCGCTAAACGATCTTTCACCGCTTTCCCCAGGTCCCTGCCACGAAGGGGATATCTACGTGCCGTGATCAGCGATTCGCTAAGCGTATACGCCATGTTCCGACACCGGCGAGGGACGGCTGGATGCTCAGCGAGCGATCTGGAGGTAATGAGGAGTGAACAGTCACACCAGCGGCCAAGCCACACGCGCTGGCGGCATGCACCAATGGGGAGCCGAACCCCGCGGCCGGCTGTGATCGGCGACGTGTGAACTCCATGCCGACCCCCGCAACGCAGCGGTTCCCGCGCGACCTGCCTTCGGTTCGTGGCGCACGATCCTTCGTACGGGACATCCTCACCGCGTGGAACCTCATCGATCGCACCGACGAGGTGTTGCTGTGTGTGTCAGAGCTCGCCAGCAATGCGATACGTCACGGAGCGCCCGGCGGTCACTTCCTCGTCAAGGTCGTGAATCTCGACGACCGCTTGCGAATCGAGGTGCACGACCCGAGTCGACGCCGACCTCGAGTACAAAATCCCGGGGTGGACGACATCCACGGGCGTGGCTTGCAGCTCGTCGGGGCGCTCGCGGACGCATGGGGAGTCGACCCCAGTTACCTGCGCGGCAAAGTCGTCTGGAGCGAATTCAAGATCGAGGACGCGTGCACTCCTAACAATGCTCGGCCGCCCCTGATTACGGCTCCTGACCATGATACATGGGCCCGACGCCCTGTCCTTTCCTGAACTGCTGGAGGAACAGTGCACGAACTCATCGCGAGCCCGTTCTTGGACGACTTCCTTGTACTTCGCCTCGGCAATGGCTCAGGGGTGAAAATCTCTCCCAACCGGTACGAGGAGCTCAAACAGGCCACGGAAAGGGGCGCGGACGCACCGGGCTGGCTTGTCGACGCCGCCCGCCGCGCTTGGCAGTTGAACGTTGCCCACCGCCCGGCCGCGGAGACAATCCTCGTCCGTCCTACCTCCCATCTCGGCTATGCCCGCGCCTCCTGGGAGATCAACAAGGGGTGTGACTACGACTGTGATCACTGCTACCTCGGTCTGAAGAGGTTCGAGGGCTTGTCGTGGGATAACAAGGTTCGGCTACTGGGGATCTTCCGCGACGCAGGGGTGTTGTGGCTCCAGATCACCGGCGGCGAACCATTGATCGACAAGGATTTTCCGGCCACCTACGCTCACGCGTATGACCTCGGGATGATGGTCGCGATCTCATCAAATGGCTCGCAGCTCTCGAAACCGAAGATTCTCGATTGCTTTACCGACCGCCGTCCGTACCGGATCACGCTCAGCGTCTACGGCGTCACCGCCGAAAGCTACGAGACATTCACCCGCAGCCGCGGATCGTTCGGCCGGTTCACACGAGGGTTGGACGCCGCTCGCGAGGCCAATCTGCCCGTACGACTGAACATCATCATCTCCAAACACAACGCCCACGAAGCCGACCACATGCGCGCCATGGCCGAGCGATACGGCTTTCCCCACCAGATCTACACGAACATGTCACCCACGATCGACGGCAGCGGCGAACCGCTTCCCACGCAGGCAGAAGACTTCCTACGCAAACGGAGACCATTCTCCGGCTGCAACGCCGGCCACACCTTCTTCCACGCCGACCCGTTCGGTCACGCCTCGATCTGCAAGGTAGGCCGCGACCCGAATATCGATCTCATGGCCGAAGGCGTCGAGGGATTGCGCGGCCTCGGCGACATCGCCGATTCCCTGATGCTTCGCACCGGTGGCTGCTCCGGCTGTCAGCTCGCCGGCACGTGCTGGACGTGCCGACCGCTGGCCAAGCTCTACCAGGAGGCGAAGGCACCCCTGCACACCTACTGCCAGCACGGAGGGAGGTAACCGCAATGCCACCAGCAACGGCCGCCAAGCCGATACCCGTCGCCCTCACCACGCGCCCGCTCGCCGAGGACGAGATCGAGATCGTCGACGACCTCGACACACTGGTCGAGACCGTCATGTGCTCGTGCAGCGCCGGCGACGACAACCCGTATTAGGGGCCGCCGGTCGGGCCGCCCTGTCCCCAATGGCGTTAACTTAGAGTTTGGGGGTGCTAGGATCTTCGGGTGGTCAGGGTCGGGCAGCGGGTGGCGGGGGTGGGCGAGGATCGGTTGCCGGGCCGGGTCGCGGTGGGGGTGTTGACGGGGG
>JBOHCZ010000203.1:0-3243 GCA_050699195.1 Streptomycetales bacterium | reverse complement strand
CCCCCGTCAACACCCCCACCGCGACCCGGCCCGGCAACCGATCCTCGCCCACCCCCGCCACCCGCTGCCCGACCCTGACCACCCGAAGATCCTAGCACCCCCAAACTCTAAGTTAACGCCATTGGGGCCTGCCCGGCCGGCCCCTGAGGTCCGTGGATCCGCAGAACGTGACTCCGGTCAGCGGCAGGCGGCTCCTTCGCATTCGCGGAGCCCGCGTAGCTGCCCTGCGAGCCGGGCGCGTATCGCGGCGTAGGCCTGATCGGCGTGCCGGCTTCTGAGCTGGTGGGGGTCTCTACGCATGTCGTAGAGCTCGGCGCCGCGTGGCTTGCCGTTCTGGTAGTGGTATTCGGCGTAGAAATAGCGCGGGGTGCGCACCGCCGCATACCTGCTCAGGCGGTAGCGGTTCACCGAGAACCCTTCGAGCAGGACGGGACGGCCCTGGCCGGCGTGCGGGTTCTGGGCCAGGGGGAGCAGTGACCGTCCGTCGGGGACCCGTCCGGGCCGGGCGCGGGCCGCCTGGACGAAGGTCGGCGCGAGGTCGATGTTGGAGATCGGTTGGGTACGGGTGACTCCGTCCGGGATGCCGGGCCCCCGCAGGATGAGGGGCACCCGTGCGGAGGGCTCGTAGAGCAGGTTCTTGCCGCGGCTCACGCGGTGCTCACCGTGGAAGAAGCCGTTGTCGGAGGTGAAGGCGACGATGGTGTTGCGGGCCTCGCCGGTCTCGCGCAGGGCGCGAAGGATGCGGGCGACCGCTTCGTCGACCGCGAGTAAGGCCTCGAGGCGCTGGCGGTAGCTCTCCTGGATCGCCGCGCGGGTGCCCTCGCCGATGTGGGGCAGCCTGCGGATGTGGCGGGGTTTGTCGGAGACGTTGGCCTCGTTGAAGGCCCGGTCGCGGGGTACCGGCCGGCGCGCGAAGGCGTTCCGGTGCCGGTCGGCCACTGCGGGCGTGCTCATCCTGGGGTCGCCGGGCTCGTGCGGGCGGCCGGTGTGGGGGGCGGTGAACGCCACCCAGGTGAAGAACGGCCGCTTGCCTGAGGCGCCGCGGCGCACCATGGCGGCGGCCTTCTTCGCGTACACGTCGGTCTGGTACCGGCCCCGGTAGCGCCGGAGCCTGCCGTTCTCGTTGAGGGTGAAGTCCAGGTAGTTGTAGGTGGTCGGGTCCACCGAGCCGCGCCACTCGCTCCACCCGCGTGGCACCTCCCTCGGGTTTCTGGTGCCGTACTGGTTGAGATACTTGCACAGGTGCGCGGTGCGGTACCCGGCCCTGCGCAGCCACACCGGCAGGGTGTTCGTGGAGTCCAGCTTGTAGTAGCCGCCCCGGGGGGCGGAGTTTCCGATGACGCCGTGGTTGTGTGCGTGCTGTCCGGTCAGCACCGTGGCGCGCGACGGGCAGCACAGCGGCCAGGAGACGTAGCTGTTGGTGAACGTCGTGCCCCGCCTGACCAGCAGGCGCCGGACGTTGTCCATCACCCTCAGCGACTCGACGGTCTGGTCGTCGGTCTCGATGAGCAGGATGTTCGGCCTGGGCCCGGACGCCGCAGCCGCGGCTGCCGCGCCAGGCGGGTCGTTCGGGGCGGCGGCCACCCGGCCGGACATCGTGGCCGCGACCGGCGTGAGCAGCACCGGCACCGCCAGGGCGCACAGCAGCACCCGGAAACCGGTACGCCGGTGCCGTAATGGGAGGGGCGGCGGGAAGTATGCGTACCTCATGGAGGGTCCTTCCAGTTCTGAAGTTTGTCTATCGATTTAGTGTAAAGCACTCGGCGGTCATCCGACGACGTCCGATTGCGGACAGGCACCGCACCCAGCAGCCGTTCAGCCGACGGGGTCAGGCGGCGCGGTCAGCGGGCGCGGTCAGGCGGCGCGGTCAGCGGGCGGGGCCGTCCTCCGGCTCCTCCGGGGTCTCGGGCTGCGGCTCGATCTGGAACCGGTCGTGCGGCCCGAGTACGACGCTGTCGGCCGGGTCGGCCGGGTCGTGGTACTCCACCGCACCGTCCGCGCGCAGCACCTTGAGGCGTGTCGGGGGACCCTCCGCCACGCACGCGTGCACCAGGAAGTCGTGCGGGTGGTCGTCGAAACGTTGCCCGCAGCGGTCACAGACGATCTCCACCATGGCCACCACCTCCCGGGGTCGAGGTGACAGGTCGCCGAGGGGACAGCCGCTACGCCATTGTGGCCCGGTTACCCGCGCTCCGGTGCCCGATCCCGGGACCGCCCCGGCGACAATGGTGTGCCAGGGAAGGGGTGAGATCCGATGAGCGGCTTCCGGCTGGAGCAGATCAGTCTGCGCCGGCAGGGGACCGGTCTGCTCGACCGGGTCACGGCCGACATCGAGGCGGGGCGGTGCACGGCGCTCACCGGACCCAGCGGGGCGGGCAAGTCCACCCTTCTCAGGGTCCTCGTACGGCTGGAGGAGCCCACGCAGGGCGTGGCCTGGTACGGCGGGCGCCCGCTGCGCAGCCACGACGTCTGCCGGCTGCGCCGCCGCGTCGCGCTCGTGCAGCAGACCCCCCTGCTGCTCACCGACCGCATCTGCGACGACCTGGCCATCGGCCGGCCGGACGTGAGCGAGCAGGCCGCCGGGCTGCTCACGCGGGTGGGCCTGCCGCCGGAGTGGGCCGACCGTCCCACCGCGGGCCTGTCGGGGGGCGAGGCGGCGCGGGTATGCCTGGCCCGCGGACTCGCCCTCGATCCCGAGGCCGTGCTGCTCGACGAGCCCACCGCCGCCCTCGATCCGGCCAGCGCCGCCGCGGTGGAAGGCGCCGTGCGCGACCTGGTGGTCCGGGGACGCCTCGTGGTCATGGTGACCCACGACGCCGTTCTGACGCGCCGCCTCGCCGACCACGTGATCGTGCTCGACCATGGCAGGGTCGTCGAGTCCGGCCCCCCGGCGGCCGTCACCTACCTGTGAGCTCGCCATGACCCTTGCCCTCCTGACCGGAAACCCGCCGGCGGTGCCCACCTGGGCCGGCGTGGGAGCCTCCGCCGCACTGGTCGTACTCGCCGTCGCAGTCGTCCTTCCGGCTCAGCTCGGGCTGAGCCGGGAGCTGACCGTGGCCGCGGCACGCGCCGCGGTACAGCTGGCCGCCGTCGGGGCCCTGCTCGTGGCGCTGTTCGAGCATGCCGGTCTGGCCGGAGGCCTGGGCTGGGTGGCGGCGATGGTGGTCATCGCGGGATACGTCGCCGGGCGGCGCGGCGCCGGCCTGCCGCGCGCCAGGCTGGCCGCGACGATCGGCATCAGCG
>JBOHCZ010000202.1:0-4538 GCA_050699195.1 Streptomycetales bacterium | reverse complement strand
AGCCGGGTAGTGTGACCGGCGGCTGAGAGGCAGCGGGAGGCTTCGCCTAGTCTGGTCTATGGCGCCGCACTGCTAATGCGGTTGGGGCTCACCGCCCCTCCGGGGTTCAAATCCCCGAGCCTCCGCTTCGAGTGTCCACCCACCCCGGACGGATCCGTCCGGGAGGCGGATCCGCTTGCGGGCTGGTCCCGGTACGCGCGGGGCAGGCGTGCGTAGGCTGGCGCGCGGCTGGTTTGCGGGTCCCCCCGGCCCACTCGCTAGACTGGCCGCTGGCCCGCTGAGGCCGGGCGCTCGTAGCTCAACGGACAGAGCATCTGACTACGGATCAGAAGGTTGGGGGTTCGAATCCCTCCGAGCGCGCCAATCGGCACCGGCACATCGCCGCAGGTCAGGGCCCGGTTCACACGTGCCGAGCCGGGCTCGTACCCTGCCCGGGCCTGCGGTCGCGGCGTGGTGACAGCAACGATTGACAGCAACCGCCTCACCAGAGGCCCTCGTCGAGAGTGTCCCCGAGGCGGCGCATCGCCTCCCGCTTGTCGTCAAGCGTCGCGTGTCCGTACACGTTCATCGTCATCTCCAGCGTGGAGTGCCCGACGATCTCCATCGCTGTCCGGGGCGGTACCCCGTGGCTCAGCAGCACCGACACGCAGCCGCGCCGAAAGTCATGCAGCCGAACAACGCGGACGCCCGCCACCCGGCACTGCTGCTGAACGATACGGGTGCAGTTGCGCGGATCGATCGGTGTCCCGATCGGCGTCGTGAACACATAGCCGAGATCCGGCCAGGACGGCCCCAGCGAGTCACGTTCGGCGGTCTGCCGACTCTGGTGCTCCCGCAGCACCCGGACGACAGCCGTGAGCGTCTGCGATCAGGGACCTGGGCCAGAATATCGATGTTATAACCTTCTATGCAGCATCATGAGGGCACGCTGGATGCGTATGTCCGACGGGTGAAGGGCGACCCGAACGCGATCGCGGTCATCGTCGTGGGATCGGTGGCTCGTGGTACAGAACGACCCGACTCGGACGTCGACGTGTATCTGGTCGTCCCCGATGACGTATTCGATTCGGCTATTGCCGCTAATCGTGTGATCTTCGACGAACGCTCCGATGCGACGTACCCAGGCGGCTACGTCGACGTTAAGCTCGCCACTGTCGCGTTTCTGGATGCTGCCGCCGAGCGTGGGGACGATCCTGTTCGCGCGTCGTTCGAAGGCGCCCGGGTAGCCTGGGTCCGCAGTGGCTACGACATCGCTGGGCGGATCGCCGCGATCCCTGTGCTTCCGGCGACGGTCTGGGAAAGTCGAGCCGCCTCGTTCATGGCTCAGGTTTGGTGGTACGGAACCGACTTTCTGCCACAAGCTATCGCGTTGGACAACGCGTTCCTGCTGCATCACGCGGCTGTACACACAGTAGGCGCCGGCGGGCGGGCTTTGCTTGCGTTGAATCGCACGCTCTTTCGCGGGGCGAGGTATCTCGACGACACGCTTGCCACGCTGGACCGAATACCGGAGGGGTACCGAGACCTCGCTCGACAGCTCATCACGCGACCCAGCCGAGAAAGCGCTGACGCATACGTGCAGGCATTGGAGACCTTCCACCCCTGGCCAGTGGATCGTGCGGCGAGTGTCTCGATATTCATTCGAGACAACGAACTCGCCTGGCTCACCGGGATACTGCCGCCCGAGCTGAGCTGACCGGGCAACCGCATTCGCCGCAGCCATCGGCGACCGCCGCCCGAGTCTCGTGTCCATTCACGGGCGGGGCTGACCTGCGGGGATGGGTTGGGTGACACGTGCTCGGGTGCTTGATCTTTGGGTCGGGTTGAGGATGATCGTGGCTTGTGTCCGAGGTGCGCGATCCGCAGCTGGTGGGTCGGCTTCGTGCCGCGAACGCGCGGTTGCGGGAGTTGCTGAGGGTCAGGGACGGCGAGATCGAGGCGCTGCGGTGGGACAAGGAGCGGGAGACCGCCGAACTGGGTGAGGTGTTGCGGCTGTTGACGTTGCGGGTCGCGGAGTTGGAGCGGCAGCTGAGGTCGGGTAGTGACGATTCGGGGACGCCGACGTCGAAGGAGCCGATCGCGGCGAGGGCGCGACGCAAGGCCGAGCGCCAGGCGCGGCGGGAGGCGGACACGTCGTCGCGGGAGCGGTCGGTGGACCGGTCCCGGGGTGGTCAGCCGGGCCATCTGGGTCGTGGGCTGGTGCGTGATCGGGACCCGCAGCACCGCGAGCAGGTCGAGCCCCCGGTGGTGTGCCGGGGCTGCGGCGCCGGCCTGCACGAGGCGCAGGAGGCCGGGACCGCGTGGTCGGGGTGCTGGGATGTGCGGGTGATCCGGTGGCGGACGGAGTACCTGCTGCCGCGGCGCCGGTGTGCCTGCTCGGTGGTAACGACGGCGCGGCCGCCCTCCGGCGGGCCGGTCAACGGGATCTGTTTCGGGCCGGTGCTAAACACTGCGGCGGTGGCGCTGACCGCGTTCGGGAACGTGCCGACCGAGCGGGCCGCGCACCTGGTCGGGATGCTCACCGGGCAGAAGGTGTCAGCCGGGTTCGTCGACCGGGCCAATGCCCGGCTGGGTGAACAGCTGACGCGCGCCGGGTTCGACGACGCCCTGCTGAGGGCGCTGCTGGGCGAGTCGGTGCTGACCGCGGACGAGTCCCCGGTCGAGGTCGTCACTGCGGCCAAGGACCCCGGCACCGGTGAGCCGGTGCCGGGAGCCCCGCACGTGCTGGTGTTGCGCACCCCCGACGAACGGCTGGTCCGGTTGACCGCCGCCGATTCCCGCCGGCACGAGGAGGTCGTCGCCTCGCTGCGCACCTTCACCGGCTACCTGATCGTGGACGGCTACGGCGCCTACCAGAAACTCCTGCCCAGCCCCATCGCCGACCCGAGCGGCGGCTGCGGCGAGACCGTCTGCGAGCAGGCGAACGAGACGGTCGACGATGCCGTCCCCACGGGGCTGCTGGCCGGCATTCAGCAGTGCTGCCAGCACATCACGCGTCGCTGCAAGCAGGTCGCCAAGCTCGGCCCGGCAGCCTGCAGTCCTGGGCAGCGAAGATCATCAAGGTGTTGGGTGAGGCCCACGATCAGGTCCAAGCGGCCAAGGCTGACGGTCACACCGCCCTGGACCCCCACGTCCTGACCGACCTGCACGCCCGCTACGACGCCGCCGTCACCGCCGGCATCACGCACAACCAGCACCGGGACCGGCACGACGGCAACCACCCCGGCTACACCCTCGCGACCTGGCTGAACAAGCACGCCGAGCAGGTCTGGCTGTTCACCACGAACTTCGCCGTGGACTGGACCTCCAACGCCGCCGAACGCGGCGTCAAACCCGCCAAACGACACCAAGCCGTCTCCGGGTACTGGCAGAACGACCAGACCCTCGCCCGATGGTGCCTGATCAACTCCTACCTGACATCAGCCCACAACCACGGACTGACCATCCTCGACGCCATCACCCGCGCCCTCACCGGCAACCCCTAGCTACCCCTACCCTCAGCCGCCTGACACGAGGACACCCCAAGCGTCAACCCGTGAATGGACACCTCGAGACGTGGCAAAGTTGGGCTATGGGATGGTCGCCAGATCGAGACGCACTGCGTGGTCGCGTGGCTGTCGTTGCTGGGGCGACTCGAGGCGCGGGGCGTGGCATCGCTGCCGCCTTGGGCGAAGCTGGCGCAACTGTCGTTTGCACAGGTCGCAGTACAAGCTCAACTCGGTCCGAATACAATCGTGCCGAGACAATCGAAGAGACTGCCGAACTCGTCACACGCCTCGGCGGCATAGGTATTGCGGCGGCAGTCGACCATCTCGACCCCGACCAGGTGAAAAGCCTGGCCGGGCAGATTCGCAACGACCACGGCCACATCGACGTGCTCGTCAACGACATCTGGGGCGGCGAGCTGCTCAAGGAATGGAACACTCCCATATGGGAGCACGACCTCGACAACGGTCTCCGAATACTCCGGCTCGCCATCGACACCCATCTCATCACTGCCCATCACCTCCTGCCGCTCCTCATCGACAAGCCAGGCGGCCTGCTCGTCGAGGTGACTGACGGCACAGCCGGTTACAACGCGTCACGCTATCGGCTCTGCGTGTTCTACGACCTGGCCAAGGTCGCCGTTAACCGGTTGGCCTTCTCCCAGGGACATGAGCTGGAACCGTATGGAGCAACCGCGGTCGCCATCACGCCTGGATGGCTTCGCTCAGAGATGATGCTCGACAACTTCGGCGTCTCCGAGGAGAACTGGCGTGACGCCCTCGATCGAACAACCGCCGACAACGACCAACCCGCCGCCCCCGCCGACTTCGCTCTCTCTGAGTCGCCTCGATACGTCGGACGCGCCGTCGTTGCGCTGGCATCGGATCCCGACCGGACCCGATGCAATGGCGTTAACTTAGAGTTTGGGGGTGCTAGGATCTTCGGGTGGTCAGGGTCGGGCAGCGGGTGGCGGGGGTGGGCGAGGATCGGTTGCCGGGCCGGGTCGCGGTGGGGGTGTTGACGGGGGTGTTCCCGCCGGGTTTGGTCGATGA
>JBOHCZ010000201.1:0-1903 GCA_050699195.1 Streptomycetales bacterium | reverse complement strand
CACCCCCGTCAACACCCCCACCGCGACCCGGCCCGGCAACCGATCCTCGCCCACCCCCGCCACCCGCTGCCCGACCCTGACCACCCGAAGATCCTAGCACCCCCAAACTCTAAGTTAACGCCATTGGGTCATACCCCAGCCGCCGATCGCTGCGACGTCCTCGACGTCCAGCATGGCCTCGAAGCTGGGGTATTCGGCGACCTTGGTGACCTGGGTGCGGCAGGCGCGGTCCTCGGAGGTGAAACGCAGCACCTGCCCGGCGGTGATCTTGCGCATGCTGGGGTAGGCGACGCGCACCTCGATGGTCTTGGTGCCGTGCGCGATCAGTTCCAGGTAGGACTTGCGGATGTTGATCGTCCGCTCATGTGTGTTCGGCTCGGCCATCAGCTGTTCCTCACGGCTGGGCGGCGGGTAGTGCACATGTGGCGATGAGGTGTTCACGCAGACCTTCCACTGCGGCGTCGCGAGGGTAACGACGCGTGAGGAAGTTCGTGAGGTCACGGGTCCGGCTGCGGACCGAATGCACGACGCGGGCGGAGTCTAGTGCCTGGTGGCCGAGCGCCACGGCGTCGTCGAGGTCGCCGAGTTGAGCGTGGGCGAGTGCGAGGTCAATGCGGGCTATGGCCTCCCGGCTAGGGGAGCGAGACGGCTCCGGTGCTGTCTTGTACACGACGAGGGCGTGTTCAGCGTGTTTGCGGGCCTGCTCGGCTTGATTGAGCAATACGCAGCAAGTCGCCGGATAGGAAGTGAGCGCGTAGTCGGCCAACGGGAGGGGATCCATACCGAACCGGCGAGGGGAGCGGGCTGGTAGTAGCCGATAGGCTTCCTCCGCGTCCTGAAAGGCGA
This sequence comes from Streptomycetales bacterium, assembly GCA_050699195.1. Lineage (GTDB taxonomy): Bacteria > Actinomycetota > Actinomycetes > JBOHCZ01 > JBOHCZ01 > JBOHCZ01. The sequence goes on along the minus strand of JBOHCZ010000201.1, from coordinate 1,057 downwards.
CAGCGGAGCCCGCCGCATCGCCGTCGGCCGCAGCGGCCCTGCCGGTCTGAGCATGCAACCTTACGGTTACGGGGTGGCCAACCAAGCCTTGGGTGAGACCCTTGCGGGCGGCGGCACGGGCCTTGACGGGTCGGTGTTGGTAGAGGTTGATGGAGGCGGAGGCGTCCATCGCCCACGCACACAGCTCACCGTGCCCGGACTGCTGGCCGTGGGTGAACGCGTCGGTGGCGAACGCCAGCCCGGTGCGCGCGTCGCCGAGGTCGTGGGCGAGCCAGGCCAGCAGCTCGGACAGCCACCCGGCGGAGGCGAACAGCTCTCGACCCTGGCCATGGGAGTGTCGTGCCCGCAGCAACCCGTCGACCTTGCGGCGGTAGTCCAACACGACGTCGAACAGGAGGTGCGGGCGACGTAGCGAATACGCGCGATTGAACTCGGTGACAGCCAGATCCAGATGCTCGATCGTGCCTGAGCCGAGCGTTGTGGCCTCCGCCTGCTGGGTGAACTCCATGACCTCGGCTGCAGCATGTTCCAGTACGCGTGCTGCAGCAGCCGGGGCGGCCATGGCCATCCCGGCGAGCTTGACAGCATCGCGGCGCTTGCTCTGCTTCACGTCCAACCGTGGCGAGCCTCCATCCGGGTTTGCCCCGGCGTCGGGATCCGGCTGTGGATTTCGCGCTCGGCCGGTCGTCGCAAGGTGGTAGGCGTCTCGATCCTCTTCGGGCATGTGCGCCACGTCGTCGAGGTCGACGAGCTGGTCCCATCTGATGCCGTAGAGGCGGGCGAGTATCCGTAGCGCCCGCAGACTCGGCCGTACTCCTGCAGGCGGCCATTGCTCGTAGTCCCACAGCCGGCCTTTGCGCATCGCGGCCCGGGCATCACCGGCTATCGCGTTATACCGGGTTGCCGCCTCATCGAGGGACAGCTCACAGGCTAGTACGGCAGTCCGAGATCGTGATCTGGTCATCGGAGGGCCAGGCGGGTTCGTTGGTGGAACCAGCGGGCGCGGGCTTGGTGGTGTCGTCGCCACAGGTGCCTGCGCAGGTGGTGTTCCAGGCCG
>JBOHCZ010000200.1:0-4111 GCA_050699195.1 Streptomycetales bacterium | reverse complement strand
CTGCCGGGCTGGTTCGCGCCCTGGTCGCTGCCGTCCGCCACGGGGACGTCCGGAGCGGGCACCGCCGCGTTCGGGAGGCCCTGGCAGTCGGGTCCACCGCCGGCGAGATACTGCGGCTCCTCACCCGGCTGGTAGGCCTCCCGCGCCCGCACCACCTCGAGCGAGATATGGAGCTCACCGCCCGCGAACGTGCCCTCGAGCCGTGGTTCGAAGCTCGCCAGTCCGCCGAGCAGGCAGGGGTACTCCGGTGAGTACTGCGACAGCAGCGTCAAGGTGGGCTCCGACACGTTCGCCAGGGTGATGATCCGCTCCTCGTTCTGGGCGAGGAAGCGCCGCCCGGTCATCGCCGTCCCGGCCGTCTGCTCGTAGAAGGCTGCGAGATCGCGCTTCTTGTCCAGAACCGTCTGGTGGGTGACGGTGAGGTTGCGCAGCATCTGCAGCAGGTCGGGGGCGGCCTGGTGATAGGTGTCGGCCCAGTCGGCAAGACCAGAGATGTCGGACTTGAGAGTCTCGAGGTGGGGGTTGAACTTCTCCAGGTAGGCCCCGGTCCTGACGAGGTTCTCGCCCAGCTGATCACCACGCCCGCTCAGCGCCGTGGCCAGCGCGGACAAGGTGGCGTTCAGCTTCGCGGGCTGGACCGTGCGAAGCAGGGGCAGCAGGTCGTCGAAGACCTTCTGCAACTCGATCGCGGCCTTCGAGCGGTCCAGCCCGATCACGTCGCCGTCCTGAAGCGCACCCGCGGCCGCCGCGTCGGGGGCCATCAGACTGACGTAGCGCTCGCCGAAGAGCGTCTTGGGCAGCAGGCGAGCCCGTACGTTGGCCGGAACGAGATCGGCCTTCTCGGGGATCAGCGCCATCTCGACGGTCGCGCCCTCCCCCGTGGTCCGGATCGCCTCCACGCGGCCGACGTCGATGCCGCGCATCTTGACGTCCGACCCGTGAAACAGCTGCGTCCCGGCCTTGTCGAGCTTCAGCGCCACGTGGACGACGGGCTCGAAGGCCTTCTGGTAGATCGCCACCGTGAGCGCCAGCAGCAGCGCGATCACGGTCAGGAAGACGAGCCCGTAGAGCCGGAGCTTGACGACCCCGACGAGCTGTGCGTGGCGGGTACTACGTGGCATCAACATCGCGCGCTACCCCGCAATCCGCACCGTCGTGGTGGAGCCCCAGATCGCCAGGCTCAGGAAGAAGTCGATGAGGTTGATCGAGACGATCGAGGTGCGCACAGCGCGACCCACGGCAACTCCCACCCCGGCCGGCCCTCCCTTGGCGTAGTAGCCGTAGAAGCAGTGGATGAGGATGATCACGACTGCGAAGACCAGCACCTTGCCGAACGACCACAGCACGTCGACCGGGGGCAGGTACTGGTGGAAGTACTGGTCATAGGTGCCGGTCGACTGGCCGTAGTAGACGGTCGCGATGAACCGCGAGGCCATGTACGAGGAGAGCAGCCCGACGACGTAGAGCGGGACGATCGCGACGAAGCCCGCGATCATCCGGGTGGTCACAAGGAAGGGCAGGGAGGGTACGCCCATGACCTCGAGGGCGTCGACCTCCTCGTTGATGCGCATCGCGCCCAGCTGTGCGGTGAACCCGCAGCCGACCGTCGCCGCGAGGGCCAGGCCGGCCACGAGCGGGGCGATCTCCCGGGTGTTGAAGTAGGCCGACACGAACGCGGTGAAGTTCGTGATGCCGAGCTGGTTGAGCGCGGAGTATCCCTGCAGCCCGACCTCGGTTCCGGTGAAAAAAGTCATGAACGCGATCACGCCGACGGTCCCGCCGATGACCGCCAGTGCACCGCTGCCGAGGCTCACCTCGGCGAGGATGCGCAGGGTCTCCTTCTTGTAGCGGCGAAGCGTCTTGAACGTCCAGCCCAGCGAGCGCCCGTAGAACGACAGTTGGCCGCCGAGCTGGTCGAGCCCCTCGAGGGGGCGCTCGACCACACGCATCGACCGCGCGACGGCCCGCCCGGGGCGGCTGACGAGACTCACTCTCGCCCTCCCATCGGCACCGCCATCACATCCCCTTCTGCGGGACGACCTGGAAGTACACCGCGGTCATGATGAAGTTCACGAAGAACAGCAGCATGAACGTGATCACGACCGACATGTTCACGGCGTCGCCGACGCCCTTGGGGCCGCCTTGCGCATGCAGGCCCTTGTAAGAGGCGACGATGGCGGCGAGCGCTCCGAAGACGAACGCCTTGGCCTCTCCCGCCCACAGGTCGGGAAGCTGGGCCAGGGCCGTGAACGCCGCGAGGTAGGCACCCGGGGTGCCGTCCTGCAGGATCACGTTGAAGAAGTAGCCGCCGCCCACCCCCACGACCGAGACAAGGCCGTTGAGCAGCACCGCGACGACCACCGAGGCGACGACCCGCGGCACGACGAGGCGCTGGATCGGGCTGATCCCCAGCACCTCCATCGCGTCGATCTCCTCACGGATCTTGCGGGCTCCCAGGTCCGCGCAGATCGCGGAGCCCGCGGCCCCCGCGATGAGCAGGGCGGTGACGATGGGTCCCGCCTCCCGGATGATCGCCAGCACCGAGGCCGCACCGGTGAACGACTGCGCGCCCAACTGTCTCGCCAGGCTCCCGAGCTGCAGGGCGATGACGGCGCCGAACGGGATCGAGACGAGCGCGGTGGGCAGGATCGTGACGCTGGCGATGAACCACGCCTGCTGGACGAACTCGCGCCACTGGAAGGGTCTTCGCGGAATCGCGACGATCACATCGAGCGCGAACGCGAAGAAGGTCCCAGTCTGGCGAACGGGACCCGTCACGGACAGGCTCACCGGAAATCCACCTCCGGCGGCTCCCGGTAGAAGCTCGTCGTCGCGTCGACGCCGGAGGAGAAGGACGCGCTCCCGAACCCGCTGCCGCTGCGGCTGTTGTCGCCACGGTCGCTGAACCAGGAGGTGTCCTCAGGCGGTGTCCGCCCCTCACGCACGGCCCGCTCGCGCTTCGCGATGCGCTCCCACCGGTCGGAGCGCGCGATGCCCGAACTCGGGAGGAGTCGCGGCGTGGAGCGGCCCAAGTCCCTCCCGTAGTCGGTGGTTGCGTCGCTTAAGGCCGCGAGCTCCTCGGCGATCTGGGTGCTGTCCTTCTCCTCGGCCATGCCGATCGGACCCTGCATGCGGCCGTGGAGAAACTGGCGGACGACGGGCTCCTCGCTGGTGAGGAGCCTCTCACGATGGCCGAACATCACGAGCTCGCGGCGGAAGAGCAGCCCGATGTTGTCAGGCACCTTCTGCGCGGACGAGATGTCGTGCGTGACGATCAGGAACGTGGCATCCGTCTGGGCGTTCAAGTCGACGATGAGCTGGTTGAGGTAGGCCGTCCGCACCGGATCGAGCCCGGAGTCGGGCTCGTCGAAGAGGATGATCTCCGGGTCGAGGACCAGGGCGCGAGCGAGCCCCGCGCGCTTGCGCATGCCGCCAGAGATCTGGCCGGGCAGCTTGCCCTCGTCGCCCAGCAGGCCGACCATCTCCATCTTCTCGAGGACGATGCGCCTGATCTCGGACTCGGGCTTGCTGGTGTGCTCGCGGAGCGGGAACGCGATGTTGTCGTAGAGGGACATGGAGCCGAACAGCGCGCCGTCCTGGAACAGCACGCCGAACTGCTTCCGCACCTCGTAGAGGTCGCTCTCGCGCAGCCTCGTGAGGTCGTGGCCCTCGATCCAGATGGAACCCCGGTCGGGTTTGAGCAGCCCGACGAGGGTCTTGAGGAACACCGACTTGCCCGTGCCCGAAGGCCCGAGCATGACGGAAATCTCTCCCGTCGGCAGGGTAAGGGAGACATCCTCCCAGATGACCTGACGGCCGAAAGACTTGGTCAAACCTTCGACGCTGATCTCGACGCCCACGCGGACACCTTCCGTCTGGGGACAGCACCCCCCAAGGCGTCACAGGGGGCGACACGGGGGTCAACGAGCCTGCCTGGGGAAGGTTACGCGTGGGTACACCAGCAATTTCAAGACCCTGGAGTGCGCGGCGTTCACTCTGGGTAGAAAGAGATATTTGACCGACATGAAGCTGTTACCGGCTCACAGCGGCAGCACACGGCGGCCAGAGCACACAGCGGGGAGAGCACATACGGCGGGCGGGCACCCTGGGG
>JBOHCZ010000199.1:0-7971 GCA_050699195.1 Streptomycetales bacterium | reverse complement strand
GCGCCCGCCCGGTGCGCTCCGCCGGGCCCGAAGACATCGCGATCCTGCTGGGCTACGCCCGTAAGGTCGTCATCGTCCCCGGGTACGGCCTCGCGGTCGCCCAGGCACAGCACACCGTCCGGGAGGTCGCCGACCTGCTGAAGGAGCGTGGCGTGCAGGTCTCCTACGGCATCCACCCGGTGGCGGGCCGGATGCCCGGGCACATGAACGTGCTGTTGGCCGAGGCCAACGTGCCCTACGAGCAGCTCAAGGAGATGGACGAGGTCAACCCCGATCTGCCGCACACCGATGTGGCGCTGGTCGTCGGAGCCAACGACGTGGTGAACCCCGCGGCCCGCAACGCACCGGGCAGCCCGATCTACGGCATGCCGATCGTCGATGCCGACCGGGCGCAGGCCGTCGTGTTCCTCAAGCGGTCGATGCGCCCGGGGTTCGCCGGGATCGAGAACGAGCTGCTGTACGACCCCAGGACGACCCTGCTGTTCGGGGACGCCAAGGAGTCGCTGTCCAAGGTGCTCGCGGCGCTCAAGACCGTGTGACGGGCAGCGGCGGGCCGACGCGGCAGCCGGTCATGCGACCCCGAACAGCCGGTCGCCCGCGTCCCCGAGGCCGGGCACGATGAAGCCGCGCTCGTCGAGACGATCGTCCACCGCCGCGGTCACCACCTTGATGGGGATCGCAGAGCCTGCGAACGCCCGTTCCACCGCGTCGATGCCCTCGGGGGCCGCGAGCAGGCAGACGGCCGTGATGCTGCTCGCTCCCCGGTCCATCAGCAGCCGGCATGCGGCGACCAGCGTGCCGCCCGTGGCCAGCATGGGGTCGAGGACGTAGCACCGGCGGGCGGAGAGATCCTTCGGCAGCCTCGTGGCGTACGTCGAAGCCTCGAGGGTGTCCTCGTCCCGGACCATGCCGAGGAAGCCCACCTCGGCCATCGGCATGAGCCGCACCATCCCGTCGAGCATGCCGACACCGGCCCGCAGGATAGGTACGACGAGGGGGCCGGCCTGCGCGAGCTTGACGCCCGGCGCCGTGGCGAGCGGGGTCTCCACTTCGACGGGCTCGGTGTGCTCGTCGCGGGTCGCCTCGTAGGCGAGCAGCGTGACGAGCTCGTCGGCGAGCCTGCGGAAGGTCGGAGAGTCGGTGTCCTTGCTGCGCAGCGCGGTGAGCTTGTGGGCGACGAGGGGGTGGTCGGCGACGTGGGTTCGCATGGAGGCATACCGTAGCGGGCGCCCCTGGGCTCCCCGCCGAAGGTGACTCGTGGGTAGGGTCTCCTTCTGACGGGACCAGGCATGCCGAGTCGGGAGCCGCCTCGTGACGGAGAAGAAGGAAGCGTCGGGGAGGCCTGCTGCGGTGACGGTCGATGCGGCGCGGGCGGCATCGGGGGCCGGGGGAGGCGTCGGCCCGCCCGCGGAGCCGATGACACAGTCCGCCGAGCGGCAACGCCGCCGGGCGGTCTTTCTCCGTGAGCTCGCAGAGGCCAGGGCGCTCCGCCAGCGGGTGACGCCGCGCCGCTCCCGCGCCGCCCGCCTGCGGCGCGCCATGCGGCTGCGGCCGTTCCGCGGCTGAGAGCTCTCCACGTCACCCGGATTTCCCCTGCCGCGGCCATCCGCCATCTGTCACGATGCCCGAGGAGGCGCTGTTCGAAGGGGCGCCCTGAGGGGGTGTGATGCCCGACGAAACCGCGACCGACTTCGCCGTCGCGGTCTACCGGGAGGAGGGCCAGTGGGAGGCTGCCCCCCTGCCCCCTCGCGTGGGTGAACGCCTGCAGAGCCTGATCAAGGCCCTGCGCCAGCAGCCGGGTGAGAGCGGCACCATCGGGTTGCTGTCCGTGGACGAGGACTTCTTCGTCGCGGTGCGGCTCGTCGGCCGCGAACAGCGCCTGCTGCTGTCCGATGTGACCGCCGCGAGCGAGTCGCCGATCGCACAGGAGGTACTTGCCGAGCTCGAGCTCCCGGCGCCAGGTGATGCCGATCTCGAGCGCGTCCAGCCAGCGGGCGATCTCGGGATCTTCTCCGACATCGGAATGAGCGCCATGGAGCTGGCGGCGCTTTGCGACGATCTAGACCTCTACCCGGACGAAATGCTTACGCGCATCGCGTCCCGGCTAGGGTTCGGCGAGAGGTTCCAACGCGCGGTCGACGCCGCGCTGAGCTAAACGGGGAGAGTCTGGTGGCGTATTTCGCCGCATTGCTCGTCCACACCGACCACGAATGGGTGGCGAGCGATATCGAGATCGACGAGATCGAGGACCCGAACGCCATGACCGCGCTCATGCGCGGGGCGGGCGCTGATGACCGGCCGGTCCTGCTGCTCATCGAGCAGGAGGACACCTGGTTCGCCGTGGTCCGCGTCGAGGGCGAGGACGACCCGCGGGTCTTCGTGTCCGACGCTGCCGCCGTAGGCCGTAGCGCGTACGGCGATGTACTGCCCGCGTGGGGCGAGGACAACCCCACCGCGTTGGGTGCTCGGCCGGCCGGCGACGAGGAGCTGCTCGCCGACCTCGGGACGCCTTCTGAGGCGCTGCTGCGGCTGTGTACGCAGGAAGGCGTGCTCCCGACCGACGCGATCAGCGAGATCGCGGACCGCGCCGGCTGCGCCGACGAGCTCCAGTCGGTCCGCTGAGACCCGTGCACGCGCCGTGGGCGGCGCCCATGCGGTGGGCCCTTCAAGAGGCCGTGCAGGCGTCGGCCACCGGCGACGTGCCGGTGGGCTGCGTGGTGCTCGGGCCCGGCGGGTCCGTGATCGGACGTGCCCACAACGCCCGCGAGGCCAGCGGTGATCCGACGGATCACGCGGAGATGATCGCGCTCCGGGAGGCAGCGCGGGCTGCCGGGGGTTGGCGGCTCTCGGGCTGCACGCTCGTGGTGACACTCGAACCGTGCGCGATGTGCGCGGGAGCGCTCGTCCAGGCGAGGGTCGACCGGTTGGTCTACGGCGCGGCCGACGAGAAGGCGGGTGCCGTGGGCTCGCTGTGGGACCTGGTGCGCGACCGGCGCCTCAACCACCGCCCCGAAGTGGTCGGGGGCGTGCTCGCCGAGGAGTGTTCCGAGGTGCTGCGAGCGTTCTTCGAGGGGCGTCGCGAGGTCCGGTAGGGTTCTCCGCGGTGGCGTGTCCGAGCGGCCGAAGGAGCGCGTCTCGAAAACGCGTGAGGGGCAACCCTCCGTGGGTTCAAATCCCACCGCCACCGCCATCTGGCCCGCGTGCGGCGGCTCACGGGCTACGGCTACTTTCCCCCGGCGAGCTCGACGAACGACCCGGTCACGTAAACGCCTGATCGGACAGCAGCCACAGGATCGCCTCCGCAACCTCCTCAGGGTGGCCGCACCGATACCTCGACTGGCCCCGGTGATGACGATGACGCCGGACGAGTCAGATGGGCCGGCCGACAATCTCGCCTCTGTTGGTGATCAGCAGCCGGCCCTGGCGTGTCGCGCTGCCGGTGTGGGCCTGAGCTGGTCCGCGACCTCGGCCGGACTGTTCAACGTGTCGAACCGCTTGCCGAGCACCAGGTCGACCGTCGCGTTCCTGCGGGTGTCCTCGACGGCGTTCTCGTCCTCCACGTAGGCCCTGAGCAGGGCAAGGTGCTCCTCGCCCCGGGGACCGCCGCGGACTTGCGCCGTACCCGGGATGTCAGCGTCGTCCGGATCGTTCTCCACCTCGCCGATGACGAACCCCAGCCGCTCCAGCTGCGTCGCCGTACGCGCGGCCAGGCCGCTGCGCGTGGTGGCGTTGTAGACGTTCACGGTGACCTGGGCGGGTTCGATCGTGGTGGTGGCAGCGGTCGTGGTCGTCGGCGGCGTGGGCGACGAGGGCGGCGGGCAGGCCGCGGCGGGTGTGGCGGGCTCGGCGGCGACGTAGCGCCACGCCCCGAAGCCGGCCAGTGCGATGACGACGAGGACGGTGAGCACCCCTGCGGTACGGCGGCTGCGCCGACCACGGCGACGGCCACGCCGGCGAGGCCGGTGCCCCCCGATGCCGACAGGCGTGAGCATGCTCACGCCGACGCCCTGGATGTCATCATAAGCTTAGAATAGAAGAAATGCGCTGTATGTGATTGATATTCCGAACCTTCTACGTGTGATCTAGTTCGAGGACCCGGGCGTGCATCATCGTCCGCTGCGCCAGTGCGGCCCGCAACGCCCGGTGGAGCCCGTCCTCAAGGTACAGCTCGCCTTGCCAGCGCACGACATGGGGAAACAGGTCGCCGTAGAACGTCGACTCCTCGGAGAGCAGCGTGTCCAGGTCGAGCTGGCGCTTCGTCGTGACCAGCTGATCGAGGCGCACCGGCCGCGGCGCCACGCGCGCCCAGTCACGTGACCGCGTACCGTGCTCGGGGTAGGGCCTCCCCTCGCCGACACGCTTGAATATCACATACGCCACCATAGCGAGACGCAAGGTGGTCACTGTGCGTTACATGGTAGGGACTTCCGGCTGGCAGTACCGCGACTGGCGGGGAGTGCTGTACCCGCAGGGCGTGCCGCAGCGCCGCTGGTTCGAGGTCTACGCGTCGGAGTTCGCCACCGTCGAGGTCAACAACGCGTTCTACCGGTTGCCGGAGCGCCACGTCTTCGAGCGGTGGCGCGCCCAGACCCCGGACGGCTTCGTCGTCGCCCTCAAGGCCAGCAGGTACCTCACCCATGTCAGGAGGCTGACCGATCCCGAAGAGCCGGTTGCGCGGCTGCTCAACCGCGCGGCCGGGCTCGGCGACCGGCTCGGCCCCGTGCTCCTGCAGCTGCCGCCCAACCTCAAGGTGGCGCCCGAACGTCTCGACACCTGCCTCGCCGCTTTCCCGCGCGAGGCGCGGGTGGCGGTGGAGCCGCGCCATGAGTCCTGGTGGAGCGAGGAGGTCCGGGCGGTGCTCACCGCGCGGGGAGCCGCGCTGTGCTGGACCGACCGGCTGGGCCACCCCCTCACACCCTTGTGGCGTACCGCCGGATGGGGGTACCTCCGGTTGCACGAGGGCGCGGCGAGCCCCTGGCCGCGGTACGGCCGCCGGGCACTGCGTTCCTGGATCGCCAGAACGCAGGAGACCTGGCCGGGCGGCGAGATATACGCCTACTTCAACAACGACGCCGGCGCCGCCGCGGTACACGACGCGCGCACCTTCGTCGGCCTGCTCCCCACGGGGCCTGCAGAGTGACCGGGCCGGCTGTGCAGGGCCGGCTGTGCAGGGCCGGGACCGCTGATTCGCGGCTCCCCGGCCCTGCACGCCGTCCTGCAGAGGATCAGCGCGCGAGGTCGCCGACGTGGCCGGCCGTCCTCGGTGCCAGCTCGCCGGCGCCCTGGGATGCGCCGAGCGAGGCCACCCCGTTGACGTCGGAGGTGTCGAACGCGTACGTCGCCGCCGCGTGGGCGATCGCGTCCGCGTTCGTGTTCAGCGCCTTGTTGTTGATGTTGTCGATGGTGTCGCACGCCTGGTGGTAGCAGGGGTCGAACGCGATGCCCGCCTGCCCGCCGTAGGTGGCGGCCTGCGCCCCGGTCTTCGCGACCTCGGCGCCGGTGAACAGCCCGCCCGCAGGGAGGCCGACCGCGATGAACGGCCCGTAGTCCGAGCGCCCGTCGAAGTCGGTGCCCTCGCTTGGCAGCCCGTTGCCGTCGAAGTGGTCGACGAAGAGCTGCTCGATGGCGGCTGATCCCTCGGGCCCCGGCCCGGCGCCCACACCGTCGGAGTCATCGCCGTCGAACACGAAGCGCGCGAAGTTGGGTGAGGCGACCATGTCGAAGTTGAGGTACAGCGCGATGCGGTCGCGCTCGCTCTGGGAGAGCTGGGAGACGTAGTGCTCGGAGCCGAGCAGGCCCAGCTCCTCGGCCCCCCACCAGGCGAAGCGCACCGTGTTCTCGGGGTCCATCTTGCGCATCTGCCACGCGGTCTCGAGGATCGCGGCGCTGCCCGAGCCGTTGTCGTTGATGCCCGGGCCCTCGGTCACCGAGTCGAGGTGCGCGCCGAGCATGACGACGTTGTCGTCGCGCCCCTCGCGGGTCTCGGCGATGACGTTGCTCGTCGTACGGGTCTCGCTCACCGTGTCGGTGGCGAGGTGGGCGACGGTGCCCGCCGGATCGGCGAGGTCCTGGCCGAGTGCGAAGCTGGCCCCGACGACCGGGACCGAGGCGACCGGGCCGCCGAGCGTACCCGCGAAGGCGTCCATCCGGCCGGGGTCGTTGCCCTGGTTGAACACGATCACGCCGGTCGCGCCCGCCGCCTGGGCGTTCTCGGTCTTGGCCGCGAACGTGCAGGCGCCGCGCTGGACGAGCGCGATGTTGCCGGAGGTGAACCCGGTGAAGTCCGCGGCCTCGCAGCCGCTCGTCGAGCTCGCCGGATCCGCCAGTGCGAGGTCGACGCCCTCGACGGTCGCGGTCACGTCGCCCGCCCCCGAGTAGGTCATCGTGGCGAAGTCCTGCTGCGGCGGGTACGTCGTCGCGTCCGGCGAGACCTGCTCGAGCACCGGGTCACTGAGCTCGTTGAAGAACGGGAACTCGAACTCCTGGACCGTGACCTGGTGGCCGGCGGCCCGCATGACGCCGGCGACGTAGTCGGCCGACACCTCGAACCCGGAAGTGCCGGAGGCCCGGATGCCGTCGTTGTGGTCGGCGATCGCCTGGAACACCCGCAGGTGGCGCTTGACTCCGTCGAGTGTGACGGCCTTCTGTAGCTTCTCGGAGCTGTGCTTGGCGGGGTCTGCGAGCGCGGACGGCGCCAGGACCACTGGGACGGCGAGGGCCAGCGCGGCGGTGGCCGCTAACAACCCGCGCCGCAAGGTGCGTGGGGACATCAGGTGAGTCCTCTCGGAGAGGCGCCCGTCCGGTGGGAACGGGCACCACGGAAAAGCACTGATGGCAGGAAAGTAACCGGAAGCGTCGCCTGGGGGAACGGGAACGTCACACCTGCGGGTGACAAAACGGCAACGCTCCGCCGTTGGCGGGACGCCGCTGGACGTCCGGCGAGCAGGCGTAGGCTCATACGGCGCGAGTGGGCCGCGAGTGGGCCGCGGAGATCCTCGTCGACGAGGAGCGAGTGCGGGGGGCTGATCGCCGGCCGGTTCCCGGAGTTGAGACCAGCGGCGTCTTACTGGTCAGAGTGGGTAGGTGACACGTTTGGCCGGGTGTCCCCACAGACCGAACAGCCAGGAGGCCCGCGGATGATCCGGCGGGCCCCCTGGCTGTGCGTGCGATCAGATCACGCGGACGTTCTCAGCCTGCGGGCCCTTCTGGCCCTGCGTCACCTCGAACTCGACGCGCTGGTTCTCCTCGAGCGAGCGGAACCCCTCGGCGGCGATCGCCGAGAAGTGCACGAACACGTCGGCTCCCCCGCCCTCAGGCTCGATGAAGCCGAAGCCCTTCTCGCCGTTGAACCACTTGACCGTGCCCTGCGTCATACGAACTCCTTCTGTTGGGGAGAGCAGACTGTCCGCCCGTCCCAGGTTGCCGCAGTGAACGCGTTCCGCATCAGGAGCCGGGCCCAAAGAGAAAAACGCTCGGCGGGTCACACTCCGCGAGCGTCATCAACGTACGAGGAACTGCAACTACAACCACGGGTACTGTATCACGGAATCGTTACATGCCAAGCCGCCCTGGAGGCGGATACTGAAGGGGATGAATCAGCGTCCCGCCGTCAGGCGTCCTCTATCAGGGAGTCCCTTCAACGTCACACCCGTCGAGCCCGCGAAGAAGTGGCTCAAGGTCTCGGACCGCGTGACCCATGATCGCCACGGCATGGGCCGCGTCGTCGCCGTCGAGGACGAGCGGACCGTTCGGGTGGACTTCGGGTCAGGTGGCCTGAGGCGCGTCTCCCCCGCCAAGCTGACCGCGCTCTAGCTGTACGAAGCGAGGCGGCGCTCTCTCCTGCGGGGGACCGCGGGAGTGTCCGTGCCTGGCTTCACTCACCGCCTCGTGCGGCACGGATCCGGGTTGGTGCGGGGCGTTGTGGCAACGTCAGTCCGCGTGGGCATCCGCATCGGCAGCACGGTCGTGAAC
>JBOHCZ010000198.1:0-4606 GCA_050699195.1 Streptomycetales bacterium | reverse complement strand
CGGCGGCGGTGGGGGCTTCGGCGCCGGCCGTCCGCCGGCTGGCGGGGGACGCCCCGGCGGTCGTGGCCGCGGGGGCACCCAAGGTGCATTCGGACGTCCCGGCGGCCGCGGACCAGCCCGTGGGCGGAAGTCGAAGAAGCAGCGCCGTCAAGAGTTCGACATGCAGGCGCCCTCGATCGGGGGGGTCAAGCTCCCGCGCGGCGGCGGTGACAGCGTCCGGCTGCCGCGTGGCTCCTCCCTGACCGATCTCGCCGAGAAGATCGGGGCGAACCCCGCCTCGCTGGTCCAGGCGCTGCTGCACCTCGGCGAGATGGTGACCGCAACGCAGTCGGTCAACGACGAGACCCTCCAGCTGCTGGGGGCCGAGCTCAACTACGACATCCAGGTCGTCTCGCCCGAAGACGAGGACCGCGAGCTGCTGGAGTCGTTCAACCTCGAGTTCGGCGAGAACGTGGGCGATGAGGGCGACCTGCTGCCGCGTCCCCCGGTCGTCACGGTCATGGGACACGTCGACCACGGCAAGACCAAGCTGCTCGACGCCGTCCGGCGCACCCAGGTCGCCGAAGGGGAGGCCGGCGGTATCACCCAGCACATCGGTGCCTATCAGGTGCATCACGGCGACCGCGCGATCACGTTCATCGACACCCCGGGTCACGAGGCGTTCACCGCCATGCGGGCCCGCGGTGCCCAGGTCACCGACATCGTGGTGCTCGTGGTCGCGGCCGACGACGGGGTGAAACCCCAGACGGTGGAGGCGCTCAACCACGCGAAGGCCGCCGGGGTGCCGATCGTCGTGGCGGTGAACAAGATCGACAAGGAGGGCGCCGACTCGCAACGGGTCCGCAGCCAGCTCACCGAGTACGGGCTCGTGGCAGAGGAGCTCGGCGGCGAGACGATGTTCGTCGACATCTCCGCCAAGGCCCTGCTGCACATCGACGACCTGCTCGAGGCCATCCTGCTGACCGCCGATGCGGCCCTGGACCTGAGAGCCAACCCCGACCAGGAGGCCCAAGGCGTGGCCATCGAGGCGCACCTGGACCGCGGGCGGGGGCCTGTGGCCACCGTGCTGGTGCAGCGCGGCAGCCTTCGCGTGGGCGACTCGATCGTCGCCGGTGACGCCCACGGCCGGGTCCGGGCGATGCTCGACGAGAACGGCAAGCAGGTCAAGGAGGCCGACCCGTCGCGTCCCGTGCAGGTCGTGGGTTTCACCTCCGTGCCGGACGCCGGCGACAATTTCCTCGCCGTCGCGGAGGACCGGGTCGCCCGGCAGATCGCCGAGCGCCGCGAGGCCAGAGAGCGCAATGCCCAGCTGGCGGCGAGTCGCGGGCGACGCACACTCGAGGACATCTTCAAGGATCTCGAGAAGGGTGAGGCCCAGGAGCTCCGGCTGATCGTCAAGGGCGACGTCTCCGGATCTGTCGGGGCGCTGGAGGACGCGCTGCAGAAGATCGACGTCGGGGAGGGCGCCTCGCTGCGCATCATCGACCGCGGGGTCGGCGCGATCACCGAGACCAACGTCATGCTGGCCACGGCGTCTGACGCTGTGATCATCGGGTTCAACGTCCGGCCCGAGGGCAAGGCCAGGGAGCTGGCCGACCGCGAGGGCATCGACGTCCGCTACTACTCGGTGATCTACCAGGCGATCGACGAGGTCGAGGCGGCGCTCAGAGGGATGCTCAAGCCCGAGTACGAGGAGGTTCAGCTCGGCACGGCGGAGGTGCGCGAGGTGTTCCGTGTCCCGCGCATCGGCAACGTCGCCGGTGCCATAGTGCGGACGGGGACCGTCAGGCGCAACAGCAAGGCACGGCTGCTGCGCGACGGCATCGTCGTCGCCGACAACCTGGCGGTCGACTCGCTCAAGCGCTTCAAGGACGATGCCACCGAGGTGCGTGACGGTTTCGAGTGTGGTATCGGGCTGGGCTCGTTCAACGACATCAAGGTCGAGGACGTCATCGAGACGTTCGAGATGCGTGAGAAGCCCCGTACTTGATCGACCTCCCGCGCAGTACCCCCCGGGTGCGTCACCCGGCGCCGCCCGGCGGCGCCCCGGGGGGCCGGACGGCCAGCCCGCCGTGTACGTAGGCACCCTCGCCATCGACGTGCTGCTCGGCGACGTACGGTCGCTGAAGCAGAAGCGGTCGGCCGTACGGCCGATCGTCGCCGAACTGCGTCGCAAGTACGCTGTGGCTGCGGCAGAGGTCGATCACGTCGACCTGTACCGCCGGACGGTCATCGGCGTGGCCACTGTCGCGTCCACCATGGCGCAGTGCATCGAGGTACTCGACGCATGCGAGCGGATGGTGGCGGCACATCCCGAGATCGAGCTGTTGTCCGTGGTCAGGCAGCTGCACAGCAGGGAGGACGAGTGACCGATCCCGCCCGGGCGCGTAAGCTCGCTGACCGCATCCGCGTCATCGTCGCGGAGACCCTGGAAAAGCGGATCAAGGATCCACGCCTCGGCTTCGTGACGATCACCGACGCGCGCGTCACGAGGGATCTGCGGGAGGCCACCGTTTTCTACACCGTCTACGGTGACGAGCAGCAGCGCGGCGACACGGCGGCCGCGCTCGAGAGCGCCAAGGGCATCCTGCGCTCCGAGGTCGGACGCCACACGGGCGTGCGGCACACCCCGAGTCTCGCGTTCATCGCGGACGCGATCCCCGAGACCGCGCGTCACATCGAGGAGCTGCTGGTCCGTGCGGCCGCCGCCGACGCCGAGGTGCACCGCACCGCGGCCGATGCGCAGTTCGCCGGCGAGTCCGACCCGTACCGCAGGCCGTCCGCCGACGAGGACGACAGCGAGCCATGAGGACTGGCCCACCCGACCCACCGCGTGAAGCGGACTGGCAGGGGGTGGTCTCCCTGCTGCGCGACGCGGGGGAGATCTACCTGGCGTGCCACGTGCGTCCGGACGGTGACGCGCTGGGTTCGGCGCTCGCGGTCGGCCTCGCGCTGCGCTCTCTCGGCAAGCGTGTCCACGTCTCCTTCGGTGACGACCCGCCGGCCGTCCCACGCGCGCTGAGCTTCCTGCCCGGCCTCGACATGCTGATCCATCCCTCGACGGTGCCCGACGTGCCGGGGATCATGGTCACGTTCGACACCGCGACCGTGGAGCGGCTGGGCCTGCTGGGAGGCAAGGCCCGGTCGGCCCGCACGCTCGTCGTCGTTGACCACCACGAGTCCAACACCGTGTTCGGTACCCACCACCTCGTCGACCCGGCTGCCCCGGCGACGGCGGTGCTGGTCGACGAGCTCGTGCGGCGTCTCGGGGTCAAGCTGACGCCCGAACTGGCGACGGCCGTCTACACCGGGCTGGTCACCGATACCGGGTCGTTCCGTAACCCGGGCACCACCCCCGAGATTCACGCGCTGGCGGGGCGCCTGCTCGAGACCGGCATCCGGGGCGACCTGATCGGGCGTCACATCTGGGACACGTCGCGCTTCGGCTATCTCAAGGTGCTCGCGGACGCCCTGGGGCGTGCGTCGCTCGAGCCGGCCGCCGCGGGAGGACTCGGGCTGGTGTGGACGACGGTGCCCAGGACAGACCGGGAGCACCACGACATCGGCATCGACGAGATCGAGGGGATCATCGACGTCGTCCGCAAGACCGCGGAGGCCGAGGTCGCCGTCGTGCTGAAGGAGGACCGCGACGGCGTGCACCACGTGTCGGTCCGGTCGAAGGGCCGGGTCGACATCGGTGAGGTGTGCTGCCGGCTCGGTGGTGGCGGGCACCGGTACGCCGCCGGGTTCACGACCCTGGAGGACCCGCAGACCATCGTGTCCCGGCTGCTCGGCATGCTGTCGAGCCGTAACCTCTCGTCATGAACGACGGTGCCCGCACGAACGGTCCCACCGGGCTCGTCGTGGTCGACAAGCCCGGTGGGTGGACCTCACATGACATCGTGGCGCGGGTGCGCCGGCTCGCCGGCACCCGGCGGGTGGGTCATGCCGGAACGCTGGATCCGATGGCGACGGGTGTGCTTGTGCTCGGCGTCGGCCGGGCCACGCGCCTGCTGGGCTACCTCGCGCTCACCGAGAAGGCCTACACGGCGACCGTCCGGCTGGGTGAGGCGACCCTCACCGACGACGCGGAGGGCGAGGTGATCGCGGCCGCACCCGCCGGGGGGGTGTCAGAGGAGCGGATCACCGAGGCGGTCGCGGCGCTGACCGGCGAGATCTACCAGGTGCCCTCCAAGGTCAGCGCGGTGAAGATCGAGGGGCGGCGCTCGTACCTGCGCGTCCGCGCCGGGGAGGACGTCGAGCTGGCGGCGCGTCCCGTGACAGTGCGCTCGTTCGAGGTGGGCCGCATCCGGCGGGCCGGGGACCGGGCCGAGGTCGACGTGTGCGTCGTTTGTTCGAGCGGGACCTACGTCCGCGCGCTGGCTCGCGATCTCGGCGCGGCACTTGGCGTCGGCGGCCACCTCACCAGCTTGCGCCGCACGCGGGTGGGGCCCTACACCCTGGGCCAGGCCCGTACGCTCGGCCAGCTCGAGGCCGCGTTCGGTGTCCTCCCGCTGGAGGAGGCCGCCGCGGCGGCGTTCCCGCGCCGCGACGTGGACGAGAGCGAGGCGCGGGCGGTGGCACACGGCGGGCGTCTGCCCGCGGC
>JBOHCZ010000197.1:0-9948 GCA_050699195.1 Streptomycetales bacterium | reverse complement strand
CACCCACGCAGTCACCACCGACCGCGACCAGCAGGCTCAGCGCATCGCCGGGGGCAGCTTCAAGCCGTGCCGTGAGCGCGCGGAGCCTGGCCCCTCCGGGCAGCAGCCCGGCGAAGAAGGGCGGCAGGCCGCCGTCCGGGGCCGTGACGGGCCGGGCGGACACCGGGAGCGACACTGCGACGGCAGGCAGGTGGGCGGCGCGGTAGCTCCCTGCGTAGCCGAAGGCCGTCCCGCCGCCGGTGCGCCGCAGCCGCCCGGCCAGCACGTCGCCCTTGTACACGTCGGCTTCCGCGACCCGCTGCAGATCCCGGCGCTGGTCAGAGGCCACTCTGGACCTCCACTCCGCCGCGTGCGCCGTCCGCCCGCCCCTTCTCGACCCGCAGCCGCAGGCCCAGCACGGACAGTACGGAGAGCAGGATGTCGAGGCGCACCGATGCCTTGCCCCCTTCGAGGACCACGATCGTGCGGCGGGTGCATCCCGCGAGGTCCGCGAGATCGCCCTGGGTCAGGCCGAGGACCCGCCGCCGGCGCCGTACCGCGGCGGCCCAATCGGGTTGTGAATGTGCACCCGTGCTCATGACTCGCCGTCCTTCGCCGGGTCGTGATCATGGTCGAGTGAACGCTAATGCACTGGTGATATCTGCCTGGGATGGCACTCTAACTCTCCGTGACGGCTGCCGGCTGCTCGGAACCGTCCGACGCGTGCCGGTCCGGTGAGGCGGCGCGGGCGGCCGCGCGACCGGGCCGCTCGCTGGTGACGACGATCGCCACCCCAGCCACCACGATGGCGCCACCCGCCAGGATCGGAGCCGTGATCGGCTCGGACAGGATGAGCGCGCCGAGCGCCACGGCCACCACCGGGTTCACGTAGGCATATGTCGCGATCAGTGAGATCGGCGCGTTGTTCAGCAGCCAGACGTAGGCCGTGAAAGCGACCAGCGAGCCGAACGTCACCAGGTAGGCCAGGGCGAGCCAGGAGCTGCCGCTGATCGCCTGCAGGTCGAGGGTCTGCCACTCACCGCGCAGCGTCCCGACGGTCATGGAGCCCAGACCGCCGGCCAGCATCTCGTACGTGGTCGCGACGAACGCCCTCGCGGGCAGCGGCAGCCGTCCCGACCAGAAGGAGCCGTTCGCCCAGCACAACGTGCCGCCGAGGATCACCAGAGCCCCGCCGAGGCCCGCTCCGCCCGGGAGCCGCGCGGGGGTCAGCAGCACCCAGAGACCGGCGAGGCCCACCAGCACCCCGGCCACCGAGACCGCGCGCGGCCGGTCGGAGAAGCCCGCACGCAGGCACACCACCCACAGCGGGACCGCCGCGACGATCAGGGCGGTGAGCCCGGAGGGCACGCTCGTCTCCGCGACCGCCACGGCCCCGTTGCCGCACGTCAGCAGCAGGAGGCCGACCAGCGCCGCCCCGGCGGCGTTACGCGGGCTGACCCGCAGCACGCCCGGGCCGTGCCGGATCGTGAGGATCAGCGCGAGCACACTCGCCGCGACGAGGAACCGAAACCCCATCGAGACCATGGGAGGCATCGTCTCGACGGTGATCCGGATGCCGAGGTACGTGGAGCCCCAGACGACGTACACGGTCCCGAGCGCGAGCCAGACGAGCCCGTGCGGGGCTGCCGCCCGTTCCTGCGGCGAGCTGAAGAGTCGCGTCATGTGTGTCATCCTCCACGGTGATGACACCCATGAAACGTCGTTCATTCCCGTCGCGTGCGGGCACATGAGGGCTGCGCGACCGCTTCGCCTCGGGGCCGCCGGTCGGTAACGTGTGGCCCATGGACCGGTGCTGTGAGCAGTGCCACAGCAACCAGCTCACCGCCGGGCCGGGTCCTCAGCTGCCGCGCTCACCCCCGCGCGGCGGTCGTGTGACGGCCAGCCGCAGGACCGGAGGCGGAGACCCCGCCCGCCGGACATGACCGAGGAGTGCATGTGTCCGTCGAGAGCTCTATCGACCGGGCGGCCGTGGGCACACCCCCGCCCACCGAGTTCGTCCAGCTGCTCACCCCCGAGGGCGAGCGCGTCGAGCACCCCGACTACGCGATCGACCTGACCGACGACGACTACCGGAACCTCTACCGTGACCTGGTTCTCGTCCGCCGTGTCGACGTCGAGGCCACCGCGCTGCAGCGGCAGGGCGAGCTGGGCATCTGGGCGTCGCTGCTCGGTCAGGAAGCCGCCCAGGTGGGCTCCGGCCGTGCACTTCGACCGGACGACTACGCCTTCCCCACCTACCGCGAGCACGGCGTCGCGTGGTGCCGGGGGGTCGATCCGCTGCGCCTGCTGGGCCTGTACCGCGGCGTCAGCAACGGGGGGTGGGACCCGAAGGAGAAGAACTTCCACCTTTACACGATCGTCATCGGCAGCCAGACGCTGCACGCCACGGGCTACGCGATGGGCATCCAGCGCGACGGCGCCGAGTCGGCCGTCATCGCCTACTTCGGCGACGGGGCCTCCAGCCAGGGCGACGTCAGCGAGGCGTTCACGTTCGCGAGCGTCTTCAACGCCCCCGTCGTCTTCTTCTGCCAGAACAACCAGTGGGCCATCTCCGAGCCGCTGGAGAAGCAGACCCGCATCCCGCTGTACCGGCGCGCGCTCGGTTTCGGCTTCCCCGGCCTCCGCGTCGACGGCAACGACGTGCTGGCCTGCTACGCCGTGACGCGCGAGGCGCTGCAGGCCGCGCGCGAGGGCCAGGGGCCGACGCTCATCGAGGCGTTCACCTACCGGATGGGCGCCCATACGACCTCCGACGACCCCACGCGTTACCGGCTCGAGAGCGAGCTCGAGGCGTGGAAGCTCAAGGATCCGATCGAGCGTGTCAAGGCGTTCCTCCACAAGAACCAGCTGGCTGACAGCGGCTTCTTCGCGTCGGTCGACCAGGAGAGCGACGAGCTCGCACGGCACATCCGCAAGGGGTGCCTCGAGCTGCCCGATCCCGACCCCCTCTCGCTCTTCGACCACGTCTACGCCGAGGGGCACCCGCTGCTCGACGAGGAGCGCGCGCAGTTCGCGGCCTACCTCGGGTCCTTCGAGGAGGCTGCACGATGACCCAGATCACGCTCACCAAGGGCCTCAACCTCGGCCTGCGCAAGGCCATGGAGCTCGACCGCAAGGTCGTCATCATGGGCGAGGATGTCGGGAAGCTCGGCGGCGTCTTCCGGGTGACCGACGGGCTCCAGAAGGACTTCGGGGAGGACCGGGTCATCGACACCCCGCTCGCCGAGTCGGGCATCGTCGGCACCGCGATCGGGCTCGCGCTGCGCGGTTACCGGCCGGTGTGCGAGATCCAGTTCGACGGGTTCGTCTACCCCGCCTACGACCAGATCGTCAGCCAGCTCGCGAAGATGCACATGCGCTCGCTGGGCAACATCCGGCTGCCGGTCGTGATCCGCATCCCGTTCGGGGGCGGCATCGGAGCCGTCGAGCACCACAGCGAGTCACCCGAGGCGTACTTCGCGCACACGTCCGGCCTCAAGGTCGTATCGTGCTCGAACCCGGTCGACGCGTACTGGATGATCCAGCAGGCGATCGCCTCCGACGACCCGATCCTGTTCTTCGAGCCGAAGCGCCGCTACTGGGAGAAAGCTGATCTCGATCCGGCTGCCGAGCCCGGCCCGCTGCACCGGGCGCGAGTCGTGAGAGCGGGCACGGACTGCACGGTCGTCGGGTACGGCCCGATGGTCAAGACCTGCCAGGAGGCCGCGACGGCCGCCGAGGAGGACGGGCGCTCGCTCGAGGTCATCGACCTGCGGTCGCTCTCCCCGTTGGACGTCGACACCGTCTGCGACTCGGTGCGGCGGACCGGCCGGCTGGTCGTCGTCCACGAGGCCCCGGTCTTCCTCGGCCTGGGAGCGGAGATCGCCGCCCGGGTCACCGAGCGCTGCTTCTACTCGCTCGAGGCACCGGTGCTGCGGGTGGGCGGCTTCGACACGCCGTACCCGCCGTCCCGCCTCGAGGAGGCGTACCTTCCCGACCTCGACCGGGTGCTCGACGGAGTCGACCGCTCGCTCGCCCACTAGGAGTCCAGGTGGCCCTGCAATTCGCAATGCCCGACGTCGGTGAGGGGCTGACCGAGGGCGAGATCCTCAAGTGGTACGTCCAGCCCGGCGACACCGTGAAGGTCAACCAGACCATCGTCGAGATCGAGACTGCGAAGGCGGCCGTGGAGCTGCCCAGCCCCTTCAGCGGCGTGGTCGCCGAGCTCCTGGTCGGGGAGGGCACGACGGTCGACGTCGGGACGCCCATCATCGCCATCGACCCCGCGGGAGGCGGATCGGCGCCCTCACCAGCCGGTGCGGGAGCGGAGCCCGCCACCACGGCGGAGCACCCTACCGAGCCAGCTGAGGAGCGGCAGTCCGTCCTGGTGGGGTACGGACCCCGCAGCCAGTCGCCGAGCCGCCGGCGGCGCCGGCAGCAGGCGGCACCGGCCGCGCCGGTTGCTGCTCCGGCGTCCGAGCCGGTGCCGGACCAGCACGTCGCCGTGCTCGCCAAGCCTCCGGTGCGAAAACTGGCCAGGGATCTGGGCGTCGACCTCGCCGCGCTCGTCGCCTCGGGGCCGGGCGGGACGATCACCCGGGAGGACGTACGGGCCGCCGCGGCAGGGTCGGGCGCAGAGGCGCGTGTGGTTGCGGTGCCAGAGGCGCGTGTGGGTGCGTTGCCAGAGGCGCGTGTGGGTGCCGTTGCAGGTGCCGTGCCGGCGTTCGACGAGACGACCCGCGAGCGCCGCATCCCGATCCGCGGTGTCCGCCGGATGACCGCCGAGGCGATGGTCGCCAGCGCCTTCACGGCGCCGCACGTCACGGAGTTCCTCGCCGTGGACGTGACGCAGACCATGGCGATGGTCGACCGGCTCAAGGGCATGCCGGAGTTCGCCGACGTGAAGGTCAGCCCGCTGCTGCTGGTCGCCAAGGCGCTGCTCGTGGCGATCCGGCGGCATCCCGAGATCAACGCGAGCTGGGACGAGGCCGCTCAGGAGATCGTGGTCAAGGGTTATGTGAACCTCGGGATCGCCTCGGCCACGCCGCGCGGACTGGTGGTGCCCAACATCAAGAACGCCGGTGCTCTGGCGCTGCCGGAGCTGGCCGCCGCGATGCAGGCGCTCGTGACGACGGCGCGTACGGGCAAGACACCGCCCCGCGACATGACCGGCGGTACCGTGACGATCACCAACGTCGGCGTCTTCGGCGTCGACACCGGGACCCCGATCCTCAACCCTGGCGAGGCGGCCATCCTGGCGACCGGGCAGATCCGACCGATGCCGTGGGTGCATGAGGGCGAGGTTGTGCCGCGCCAGGTCGCCCAGCTGGCGCTGTCCTTCGACCACCGGCTCGTCGATGGGGAGCTGGGGTCCAGAGTGCTCGCCGACGTGGGGGCGATCCTCGAGGATCCGCTGACCGCGCTCGCGTGGTCGTAGCATGACGCGTCATGGCGTGACCGTCATCGCCGCCATCACGCGGCCGGCCAGCTGGGCGTCGCCGGTGATGGAGACCTCCACCCGGTCGGGCCGGGCCCGGCCACACGCGAGCCGTACGAATGTCTCCCACTGCATGCCGAGTGTCGCCGTCGGGGCGAACGCCAGGTTCTGGGTCAGCGACCCGCGCCCGCTCTCGTCGACGTGAACGCTGCGTACGAACGACTCCGGGCCCGTGACGTCGAACACCACCGACGATCGCGGCGGCGCCTTCGCGTCCTTGGCGACGACCTTCGGGAGCGCTTCCACGATGACGTCGCGGCTGAGCCGGGCGGGCAGGCTCTCGAGGTTGCCGGGCTGCCTGACGGCGCGGCGGATGTCCTGCTCGTGCACCCACACGTCGAACACCCGCATGCCCATCAGCCGCTCATAGGTGACCGGTCCGAACGGGCTCTGCACCATGGTGTCCGGCGAGGTGTCGCCGTCGCGCAGGGCGCGGATCCGCCGTTCGACGACCTCTCCGAGTTCGGCGAGCACCTCGGGAGGAGTGTGGTGGCGGCGCACGTCGACGGCGATCTCCATGCGCCGCCCCGCGTCGTTGCGGATGTGCACCAGATCGGACGGGAGCTTGTGATCGGGCGTGCGCTCGCCGAGCATCTCGAGCTCGACGCCGATGATGTGCGACACGATGTCGCGGACCGACCAGCCGGGGCAGTCGGTGGCGCGTTCCCAGTCACGGCTGAGGAGCTTCTCGCACAAGGCGTACGTCGAACGCGCCGTCTGCTCCCACGCGTCGATGTAGCGGTTGATGTCCTTGCTGCTCATGCTCTTCCTCATCGGTGGTGGTGACATTCCGGGCAGCGGGGGGCCGGATCAGGGTCGTCCGGGGGCACGCTACGCTCGCGGGCGGCGCGCTGCGAATCGAAACACCCCCGCGCGGAGGAATTGACGCGGAGCGATGGCCCGTGCTGCGGTGGGTTCGTGCGCATATCCATGATCCAGCTCGACGTCGACCTGGCCGAGCCCCGCGATGACCGGATGGCCCGGGCGGCCGGCCTGGTGCGAGAGCAGCGTGACGCCGACCTCGTCGTCCTCCCCGAGCTGTGGCCGCAGGGCGCCTTCGCTTACGACGGCTGGGCCGAGCAGGCGGAGGCGCTGGACGGCCCGACGGTCAGCGTGATCGGGGCGGCCGCGCGGGAGATCGGCAGTCTCGTCCACGCCGGCAGCATCGTCGAGCGGGCTGCCGACGGCCGTCTCTACAACACCTCAGTGCTCGTGGGGCCCGACGGGTCGATCCGGGCGACGTACCGGAAGATCCACCGCTTCGGCTTCTCCGAGGGTGAGGCCGAGCTGCTCTCCCCGGGCGACGAGGTCGTCACCCACGAGACGGCGTTCGGCGTGCTGGGCTTCGCGACCTGCTACGACCTCCGCTTCCCCGAGCAGTTCCGCAAGCTTCTCGACCGTGGGGCGGAGATCCTGCTCGTCCCCGCCGCCTGGCCGGCGCGCCGTATCGCGCACTGGCGGCTGTTCGCGCGGGCCCGTGCCGTGGAGAACCAGATGTTCGTGGTCGCGTGCAACACGACGGGCATCCAGCGCGAAGTGCTGCTCGGCGGGCACAGCGTCGTCGTCGACCCGTGGGGCGACGCCGTCGCCGAGGCCGGCGCGGGCGAGGAGGTGCTGACCGCCGAGCTCGACACGGCGCTCGTCGCCAAGACCCGCGAGTCGTTCCCGGTGCTGCCCGACCGCAGGCTCTGAGCCCGGTGCCGGTGAGATCCTGGAACGGTGGTCGTCCATCGCGGTAGGTGGACTCCGGAGGACCGCCGCCGGGCCATCTACCGCTACCTGCCCGTCGATGTGCCGCGCGGCTCCGCGTCGCTGCAGGTGCGGCTGACCTACGAGCGCGCCGCCGGCGTGCTCGACCTGGGCTGCATCGGCGCGGCCGGTTTCCGCGGCTGGTCGGGGGGAGCGCGCGCGGCGTACGCGATCGGGGCGCGCGAGGCGACGCCCGGCTACCTGCCGGGCGAGCTGGAGGCCGGCACCTGGTTCGTGCTGCTGGGGCTGCACCGGGTCGGCGAGCAGGGCGTAGCCTACGAGGTCGAGGCCCGGGCGTCCAGGTGGCGGCCGCACGGCGTGCCGGCCTCCCCGCCTCCACCTCCGCCCGGAGAACGCCCGCCGCGCCGCGAGCTGCCCTCGTCGCCCGGACGGCGCTGGCTGGCTGGCGACCTGCACACGCACTCGGTGCATTCCGATGGCGTGCTCGCCCTGGGCGAGCTGGCCCGCCTCGGGGTGGCGCGCGGTCTGGACTTTCTCGCGGTCACAGACCACAACACGACGAGCCACCACGCCGCTCTGGCTGCGGCCGGTGCGCGCGCCGGCATCGTGCTGGTTCCCGGCCAGGAGCTCACGACCGCCGCCGGGCATGCCAACGCCTTCGGCGGCATCGGATGGGTCGACTTCCGGGAGCCGGCCGATGCCTGGCTCGACGACACGGCACGGCGCGGCGGGCTGCTGTCGATCAACCACCCGCTCGCGGGACCCGTCGCCTGGCGTCACACGATGGCGCGGCCGGCCCCGCTCGTCGAGGTGTGGCACTGGTCCTGGGGTGATCGTCGCTGGCCCGGTCCGCTGAACTGGTGGCGGGCCTGCGTTCCGGCCGCGACTCCCGTCGGCGGCAGCGACTGGCACCGGCCCGGCTCGGATGCGCTCCCGGGCGCGCCGACCACGTGGGTCGAGTGCGACGACCTCGGCGCCGCGGCGGTGCTGGAGGCGCTGGGCGCGGGCTGCGTCGCGATCTCGGCCGGGCGCGACGGCCCGATCCTGGTGCGACACGACGGGGGACTGCTCGCGCTTGACGCCGGCGGCGCCTGGCTGGTGGGCCCGGAGGGGGATCGCCGGCCGGTGCGCAGGGACCGTGCCTGGTTCCCGGGCGGGCCGGGCAGTCATCGCCTGGCGGACGCGACCGGCGCCACCCTCGCATTGACTCCATGAAGGCACGGCAGTGCCCTCATGGATGAGGGGGTAACGGGGAAAGATTTCGTAACAAAACCCCTGTTTTAGCAAATATCCGACCCGGCTCGGGTACACGTACGGAGTAACACCGAAGACGTCAGCGGGGGTGGTGCCCATGTGGGCTGCCCTGCTCGCGCCGCCGGCGCTGCTACTCCTGCTCTTCGTGCTCGCCTGGGTGGAGGGGCGGCTTCCGGTGACGGGGGAGCGACTCACGACGAGAGAGCCTCGGGTGATCCGCCGGGTACCCAGGCCTGCCACGCGCCGAGGACCCGGGCCCCGCCGAGGGCGTAGAGCGGCGACCCGCGGGCCCCGCACCTGACGGCTGGCCGCGTGGGCTCACACCGCCAGCGTGCCCGCGTCGGCATCGAGGTGAGCGGCCACGCCCAGCGGCACGGTGAGCTGGCTCGGCCCGTGGCCGAAGCCCAGGTCCGCGAGCACGGGAACGCCGAGGCCGCCCAGCCGGTCGAGGACCACCCGCTGGACGTCCTCCGGGCGGCCGCAGCCGATCCAGGATCCGAGCGCGATGCCGGCGACGCCATCGAAGTAGCCGGACCGCAGCAGCTGGGTGAGGATCCGGTCGAGGCGGTACGGCTCCTCGGCCACGTCCTCCAGGACGGCGATCCCGCCCCGTGCAGGGCGGCTCGACCAGGTGCCGGCACTGGACGCGAGCATGCTCGCGGTGCCGCCCACCGTCACCCCTGCGGTCGTACCGCAGACCAGTGGCCTCCCTCGCAGAACCGCGGGCCGGTCGCCGCACAGCGCCCGGCGCAGGGCTTCGCGGCTCGGTTCGTCCGTGGCGAAGCAGCGGGTGGCCACCATCGGCCCGAAGTACGTGGCGACCTGCAGGCGCGCCGCCAGGGCCTCGTGCAGCGCGGTGATGTCGCTGGCGCCGGCGAACGCCTTGACGGCGTCCGCGCCGCGTGTGGCGCCGGCGAGCGCGTCCCAGTCGAGCAGGTCGATCATGCGCTGCGCGCCGTAGCCGCCACGGGCGCAGAGCACGCCTGCGACCTCCGGATCGCACCAGGCCTGCGCGAAGTCGGCCGCGCGGTCGGCGTCCCGCCCTGCGAGGTAGCCCTCGGTGTCCAGAACGTGCGGCGCTACGGTGACCTCGAGTCCCCAGGATCGCAACGCCGCACAGCCGGTCTCGAGGAGGCTCGCGTCGACCGGCCCGCTCGGCGCGACTATGGTGACGCGGTCGCCGGCCTTGAGGCGTCTCGGCCAGCGCAGCGGTACGAGCGAGGCCCGGTGAGGCACGCGTCCGCCTTTCCCTGGTCCGGTCGTGGCGCGCGCCCTGCTCCCGGGTCGGTCGCGGCAGCCCACCTGGCACGCCGTGACG
Organism: Streptomycetales bacterium; assembly: GCA_050699195.1. Classification (GTDB taxonomy): domain Bacteria; phylum Actinomycetota; class Actinomycetes; order JBOHCZ01; family JBOHCZ01; genus JBOHCZ01. The sequence continues at coordinate 190 of JBOHCZ010000197.1, read as the reverse complement.
AGCCTAGCCGCTGTCGCGGGACACCCGCCGTGCCAGACTTGACGCGTGTTCACGCACTCCGCTGGAGGGCTCGCATAGTGGCCTAGTGCGACGGTCTTGAAAACCGTTGAGCCGGCGTCCCCGGTTCCGTGGGTTCGAATCCCACGCCCTCCGCTTCACCTCCTCATACCCCCGCATCTGCCCAGGTCAG
>JBOHCZ010000196.1:0-3527 GCA_050699195.1 Streptomycetales bacterium | reverse complement strand
CCCGGCAGCGGCGCTGGAGCCGTGGACGCCCGGAGCCGCAGGTCGACCCCGTTCATCGTCGGAAGAGCAGGAGACGGTTGCCCTGCCTATCTTCGAAGCGCTCGAGTCCGAATGGTTCCGTCGCAGGCCGCACGAGGAGCGCGCCGAGCCCGCCGGCGCCGCCCCCGGGGTTGCGTCCCGCAACGGCCCCTACTCGTCCGAACCCTCGACGTTCGACGCCCCCCCTGTTTCTGGTGGGGCACCGCCCAGCGGGGCACCGCCGGATGCGAGTTCCCCGTGGGCATCCCCCGCCGATGAGGGGTGGCGGGCTGCCGAGGCGGCCGCCGAGCCACAGATCGGCGGGACGACGGACGCGGGCCTGCCCATCCGGGTGCCCATGGCGGCGTACGTACCTGGCGGGGTGGACGACGACAGGGAGGGCCACGGGACCCGCAGCCGGTCGCCGGAGTCCATGGGGAGTCTGCTGTCCAATTACCGCCAGGGAGTTGAGAAAGGACGCCAGGCCGGGCAAGACTACCGCCGCCAGGGCGGCCCTGCGGATGAGGACAATCGGGAGAACGTGTGAGTTACCTGAGCAACGAAGCTCGTAACCTGAACTGGCTGCTTGCCAACTTCGTCGAGCGGGTGCCTGGTGTGGCCCACACGATCGCGGTGTCGTCCGACGGGCTCCTGCTCGCCGTGTCGGAAGGTCTGCCACGTGACCGTGCCGACCAGCTCTCTGCCATCGCCTCTGGGCTCACCAGCCTCACCCAGGGGGCGGCACGCTGCTTCGAAGGCGGCAGGGTCAACCAGACGCTGATCGAGATGGAGCGAGGCCTGCTCTTCGTCATGGCGATCAGTGATGGGTCCTGCCTGGCCGTTCTCGCGTCGACGTCATGTGACATCGGGCTCGTCGGCTACGAGATGGCCTTGCTCGTCGACCGCGTGGGCGCCGTGCTGACGCCGGCACTGCGCGTCGAGTTGCATGAGGCTCTACCTAGGTGAGCTCGGAGGGGAGACGGTGAGCTTCGATCCGGGCGACGGCCTGGGTCTGGGGGGCGAGCCCAGCGACGGCTCACAAACCCCCCTCCTGCGGCCATACACCATTACCGGCGGCAGGACGCGCCCAAGCGTCGAGTTCGCTATGGAGGCACTGGTCACGACGATGGTGCCGGCTCATCATGAGCTGTTCGGGGTTGGTCCCGAACAGGCGGCGATCGTCACGCTGTGCCAGAGCTCGCGGTCCGTCGCCGAGATCGCCGCCCTCCTCGGCGTTCCGCTGGGCGTGGCGAGGGTGCTGGTCGGTGACGTCGTTGAGCTGGGTCTGGTCGAGGTGCACCAGCCCGGCAGCCCCGAGGGTGTGGGACTCGATCTGCTAGAGAGGGTGCTCAGTGGGCTTCGAAAGCTCTGACCGGACGTCGGGTCGTCGGCGAGCGACGATTTCGGCGAAGATCGTGGTGGCGGGAGGGTTCGGCGCCGGCAAGACGACCTTCGTCGGCTCCGTCTCCGAGATCCTGCCGCTCACCACCGAGGCTGTCATGACCGCCGCGAGCGCTGACATCGACGACACGGCCTCCACTCCGGGCAAGACCACCACCACGGTCGCCATGGACTTCGGACGCATCACGCTCGACAGCGACCTGATCCTCTACCTGTTCGGTACGCCGGGACAGACCAGGTTCTGGTTCATGTGGGACGAGCTCACCCGTGGGGCCATCGGTGCGATCGTACTGGTGGATACCCGCCGGTTCGCCGACTGCTTCGCGGCGGTCGACTTCTTCGAGCAGCGCAGGCTCCCCTACGTCGTGTGCATCAACCGTTTCGACGGGCTGATGTACCACGCCGTCGAGGACGTACGCCAGGCGCTCTCGATCTCTTCGAGCGTGCCCGTCATCGCCTCCGACGCGCGGCGCCGCGAGTCGGTGAAGCAGTCCCTGATCACCCTCGTCCAGCACGCCATGGACCGCGCGACGTCCGTAGTGCCAGGCGGCGGGTAGCTGCCGGGCCGGCCGCCCTCCCGCAGCTCCCCGCGCCGCCGTCAATCTTCCGCGGTGAAGCCGTTCACCCGGAGCGTCCGCAGCCGGTTGAGTGCGGCGGCGATCTCGAAACGTCGCGGCACCGCGAGATCGCCCGGGTAACCGCCGCGCAGCGCCTCCGCCTGGTCCGCGGCGATATCGCTCCCGAGCAGGTGGAGTGCGGCTGCCACGCTGCGCCTGCCGTCGAGGTGCCCAGCGTCGACCAGTCGGGCGAGGGCCAGGCCGATCCCGACCGTCTGGGCGGGGTCGACGAGCTGGTCGACGCCCCGGAGGTCGATCGTCGACTCTCCCAGCTGGACAGCCTCGACGCCGCGCCCGCGGATCTTCCTCCGGCCGCGTACGTACGGCCGCACGGACCCCGGGTCCGGGACGCGGTGCCGTACCGGCGGGAACGTCACGGCCTCGGCACGCCGCCCGCCGCCGAGAGCGGTGATGTCGCGGGCGCGCGCGGTGACATCGCGGGGGTGGAAGGCCTCCATCATGAGCACGAGGTCGGCGACGTCGAGGTAGTCGCCTGAGCCGCCCATGACCAGGATCGTGGACACCCCGTGGTCACGGTGCAGCGGGCGTACCAGGTCGATGAACGGCGTGAGCGGCTCGTGGTCCTTCGACACCAGTGCCTGCATGCGCGCGTCACGGATCATCAGGTTGGTGGCCGCCGTGTCCTCGTCCATCAGCAGGACGCCCGCACCCGCCTCCAGGGCCTCGATGATGCTGGCCGCCTGCGAGGTCGAGCCGGACGCGTCGGCCGTGGAGAAGTCGGCGGTGTCCGCGCCGGTCGGCAGGTGGCTGACGAAGGCGCTCACGTCGACCCGCTCGACCCGCCGTCCGTCCTCGGCGCGGATCTTCACGGTGTCCGCGCGGGACACCACGAGCTCGCGCCCGTCGCGCGGTACGTTGTCGTACACCCCACGCTCGAGGGCCCGCAGCAGCGTCGACTTGCCATGGAACCCGCCCCCGACGACGAGCGTGACGCCCTCGGGGATGCCCATGCCCGTGACCCGCCCGCGGTTCGGCACCTCCACCGCGACCCGCGACGGGGTGGGGGAGTCGAAGCGCACCGCGTCGCCGCGCATCGGCCGGTCGTCGATGCCGCTACGGCGCGGCAGCAGCGCGTAGTCGGCGACGAAGGCCACGAGACCGAGGTCGCGGAGCCTGCCGCGCAGCGTGTCGGCGTCCTCGACGCGGGCGACGAAGTCCCGTACGTCGTCGGCGTCGAGCGCCGCCCAGCGCAGGGCGCCTTCGACTGCCCTGGGGAGCACGTCGCAGACCAGCCGTTGTGCCGTGCGGCCGTCGATGCGCCGCCCCCGGCCCGGCAGGTCGAGTCCAAGGCGCAGCGTGACCTTGTCCGGCACCTCGCCCTCGCGCACCCCGCAGGCGCTGCGTTCGAGGACCTCCTGGCCGCCGGCATCCACCCGGAGGTGGTCACCCTGCATCCGGCCGGCCGCGGCACGCGCGAGGTAGTCGGCGAGCGCACGGCGCCGGACGGCCGTGCGCTGGACGTCTGAGGGC
>JBOHCZ010000195.1:0-14300 GCA_050699195.1 Streptomycetales bacterium | reverse complement strand
GGCCTGGACCGGAAGCCGCTCGCGGAGCCGCACGGGGAGGGCGCCACCGCGCCCAGGGACAGCCGCTCGGGGCCCGAGACCGGTGACGCGGCGGGTGCCCCGCTCGCGGCCGATGGCGGTGGACCCGGTGGTACCTATACCGCGGCCGGCTTCGACCGGCAGGTCCGTACGCTGCTGGAACACCAGGACGCCCGCGGGGCCGCGAGGGTGCGCGAGGCGGCCGACCTCGGCTGTACCGGGTGGGTCGACGGCGGTGAGCGCAGGATCCTGGCCGTCGACCAGGGGACGTTCAGGGGGCATCCGGTCACGGTGGCGGTGCGGGCGGACGCCCACGCTCCTGAGACCCGCGCCGAGGCGGTGATCGTGCCGCGCAACTGCGCACCCCCGGGGGACCCGCTCCACCGGCAGCGCGGCATCTCGCGGCCCTGACCAGCAAGACTTGTGACTTTCATGACAAGTCATCCTATTTCAGGGCATCACATCCGGATGGCCACGCCCCCACGTCGCCGCTGTCAGGCCCGTGACACGGCACCGGCCAGGGCGGGCCTGTACGGGAATGTCGCATGCCTAGGATCGGTTGACAGCAAGCAGCGCCGCAGGGGCGCAGACGAGAGCTAGCCGAGACGTCACTCCCTCCTGAGGAAGGCCAGCGTGAGCGAGGTTCGCAACGTCATCGTCATAGGTTCGGGGCCGGCCGGTTGGACCGCCGCGCTGTACGCCGCGCGTGCCGACCTGAAGCCTCTCGTCCTGGAGGGATCGGTCGGGGCGGGTGGCGCCCTCATGACCACCACCGATGTCGAGAACTTCCCCGGCTTTCCCGACGGGATCTTGGGGCCCGACCTCATGGAGGACATGCGCAAGCAGGCCGAGCGCTTCGGCGCCGAGATCATCGCCGACGACGCCACCGAGGTCGAGCTGACCGGCGACGTCAAGGTGGTCAGAGACGGTTCGGGCAACACCTACCGGGCGCGCTCGGTGATCGTGGCCACCGGTTCGAAGTACCGCGAACTGGGCCTCGAGAACGAGCAGCGGCTCTCCGGGCACGGGGTCTCGTGGTGCGCCACCTGTGACGGCTTCTTCTTCCGGGACCGCGACATCGCCGTGGTGGGAGGCGGCGACTCCGCGATGGAGGAGGCCACCTTCCTCACCCGCTTCGCCCGGTCGGTCACCGTCATCCATCGCCGGGACCGGCTCCGTGCGAGCAAGATCATGCAGGAGCGGGCGTTCGCCAACGACAAGATCCGCTTCGTCTGGGACAGCGAGGTCATCGGAGTGCTCGGTGACGACAAGCTCAGCGGGGTGCTGATCCGCAACCGCACGACCGGCGCCGCGTCCACGCTGGCGGTGACTGGCCTGTTCGTCGCGATCGGCCACGACCCCCGTACCGAGCTGTTCGCGGGTCAGCTGCCCCTCGACGAGGGCGGTTACATCCTCGTCGACGCACCCACCACTCGGACCGCCCTCCCGGGCGTGTTCGCCTGCGGTGACGTCGTCGACCACATCTACCGCCAGGCCGTGACGGCGGCGGGCACCGGATGTGCCGCGGCCCTGGACGCGGAGCGATATCTGGTCGCGCTGGAGGACGTGCCGGGTTCGACACCCGACAGCCCGGCAGCCGACGCCGTGAGCCTCACCTGACGTCGACTACCCGGGCCCGTCCGCCCGGTACGCACCGTAACCGACTGACCCCGCCGAGAACCGAGGAGCCCTTGTGGGAGTCACCAAGACCGTGACGGACGACACCTTCGAGACCGAGGTGCTGAAGAGCGACAAGCCCGTGGTGGTGGACTTCTGGGCCGAGTGGTGCGCGCCATGCCGTCAGGTCGCTCCGATCCTGGAGGAGATCGCCACCGAGCACGCCGACAAGATCGTGGTCGCGAAGCTCAATGTCGACGAGAACCCTCAGGTCCCCGCTTCCTACGGCATCACCTCCATCCCCACCATGAACGTCTACAAGGGCGGGGAGCTCGTGAAGACCATCGTCGGCGCGAAGCCCAAGCCGATGCTGCTCAAGGACCTCGAGTCCGTGCTCAGCTGAGCGCTGAGAGCGCCCGCGGGGTCGCTGCCCGCAACCGCGGGCCTGGGCTCTTGGGGCGCCGACCACCGGCAGATCAGACCCGGACGGGTGGATGTGCCACCCGGGGGCTGGGCCCGGGCGTGACATCGGCGGTGCTGACCCCGCACGATGGATGGATAGCACAGTAGGGGAGGACATGCCTAGGATGCGGGTTCGGCCACACCGGGAGGTCCCCTGTCCATGAGCTCGCAGCGGTTGTACCGACGCGGCGACACCGGCCCGGCAGTCGCCGAGATCCGGAGCAAGCTCGCCATGCTGGGATTGCTTCCCACCGGGCAGGCCGTCGACGCCGACTCGCTGGAGTCCGCGGTGTTCGACGACCAGGCCGACCGTGCCGTCCGCTGCTTCCAGCAGCAGCGGGCGATCACGGTCGACGGCGTGGTCGGACCGCAGACCTACCGCCTCCTCGACGAGGCACGCTGGCGGCTCGGCGACCGCATCCTGTCCTACACCGTAAGCCACATGATGATCGGTGACGACGTCGCTCAGCTGCAGAAGCGGCTGCTCGACATGGGCTTCCACAGCGGCCGTGTCGACGGCATCTTCGGCCCCGACACCGAGCAGGGCCTGCGGGAGTTCCAGCGCAACGTGGGGCTCACGGTCGACGGTACCTGCGGCCCTGGGACGTTCAAGGCCCTCGGCCGGCTGGCCCGCACGGTGGTCGGCGGGCGGCCCCACGCGATGCGCGAGTCCGAGATCATCCACCGCTCCGGGCCGGCGCTGCCAGGCAAGGTGGTGGTCGTCGATCCCGGTCACGGCGGGTCGGACCGCGGGACGGCCTCCGGGGATCTCAATGAGGCGTCCGTGGTGTGGGACCTCGCGTCCCGCGTCGAGGGCCGGCTGACGGCGACCGGCGTGCAGGCCTACCTCACACGCGGCGTCGACGGCGAGCTCGACGAGGTGGCCCGGGCGGAGTTCGCCAACACGACCGCCGCCGACCTGGTCATCTCGCTGCACGTGGACGCCCACCACTCCCCGGCGGCCAGCGGCGTCTCGGCCTACTACTACGGCAACGACCGGTTCGGCCATCACTCCGCGGTGGGCGAGAAGTTCGCCGGGCTCGCCCAGCGCGAGATCGTCGCACGCACCGACCTGGTGAACTGCCGTACGCACGCGAAGACCTGGGATCTGCTGCGCCGGACCCGGATGCCCGCCGTCCGGATCGAGCTCGGGTACATCACCAACCCTGGTGACGCGGCTCGGCTGGCCTCCGCGGACTTCCGCGACCACGTCGCGGAGGCGATCGTCGTGGCCGTCCAGCGGCTCTACCTGCCGCCCGAGGAGGACGCTCCGACGGGCATGCTCAAGCTCCCTCAGCTGATCGGGCAGCAGTAGCAGTCTCCGCCCGCGACCGGCCGTCAGTACGGCCAAGGCGGCCCACGGCGCCCGCAGAGCGCCTCAGACGGGCCGGAAGACCGGGTCTGGCTGCAGGGATCCCAGCAGACGCTCGAGCGCGGCCTCGACGTCCTCACGCAGCGACAGGGTGTTCTTGAGGTCGAGGCGCAGCCGCGGGTAGCGCGGATGCGGGCGCACCGTCTTGAACCCGACAGCCAGCAGGTGGTGGGCCGGCACCACGCAGCGGGGCGCCTCCCACTGGGTGTCCCCGAAGGCCTCGACGGCCTTGAGCCCACGCCGCAGGAGATCCTTGGCCATCCCCTGTACCAGCATGCGCCCCAGCCCGCAGCCCGAGAACTCGGGCAGCACGTGGGCCGTCATGAGGAGTGCGGCGTCGGGGCTCACCGGACTTGTCGGAAAGGCCACGGCGCGCGGGACGTAGACCGGGGGGGCGTAGAGCACGAAGCCGGCCGGCATCTCGTCGACATAGACGATCTTGCCGCACGACCCCCACTCCAGCAGCGTCGCGGAAACCCACGCCTCCTTCTCGAACCCGGGGTTGCCGGTCTCCTGGGCCCGCCCGCGGCTGACCGGGTCAAGCTCCCAGAAGACGCATCCCCGGCACCGCCTTGGCAGGTCGTCGAGGTTGTCAAGCGTGATGTTCAGGAGGCGTCGGGCCATGGGTGGATTCTCGTGGGGGTGGGACACGGCGAGGGGTGATCTTCCCGCACGAGGAGAGCCTAGTAGCTGTGGGTGACTCGGGGAGCGCCATCCCGCCATACGGGGTAACGTGCCTTGCGGTCGTTGTGTTTCCGCCGGCACGAACAGCCCACGGCAGAGGGAGAGCGAGCGGTGAACCTTCCGCAGACGCCCGGGTCACGGCTCGATGCCTACGTCGATCGATACGCCGCGCGTACCCGTGGGATGGCGGCCTCGGAGATTCGTGCCCTGTTCGCCGTCGCCTCACGGCCGGAGGTCGTGTCGCTTGCCGGGGGCATGCCCTATCTCAACGCCCTGCCGCTCGACGCTGTCGGCTCCGTCGTCGAGCGGCTGGTCAACGAGCGGGGCGGGGTGGCCCTCCAGTACAGCTCCGCCCAGGGGGACGCGACGCTGCGGGAGCAGATCTGCGAGGTGATGGCCCTGGAGGAGATCGACGCCCACCCCGACGACGTCGTCGTCACCGTGGGCTCGCAGCAGGCGCTCGACCTGGTCACCCGGATCTTCATCGATCCCGGCGACGTCGTCATCGCAGAGGCCCCGTCCTACGTCGGGGCGCTCGCCACCTTCGCTTCGTACCAGGCCGAGGTCGTGCACGTGGAGATGGACGACGACGGCCTGATCCCCGAGCATCTCCGGAACGCCCTGGCGGGCGTGCGGGCGGCCGGCCGGCGCGCGAAGTTCCTGTACACGATCCCGAATTTCCACAACCCCGCGGGGGTGTCGCTCTCGGCGGGCAGGCGCCCGGAGGTCCTCGACATCTGCCAGGAGGCCGGGTTGCTGGTGCTCGAGGACAACCCGTACGGACTGCTGGGTTTCGATGGGGAGGCGCCGCGGGCGCTGCGCGCCGACGACGGAGACGGGGTCATCTACCTCGGGTCGTTCTCCAAGACCTTCGCCCCCGGTTTCCGCGTCGGGTGGGCGCTGGCTCCGCACGCCGTCAAGGACAAGCTCGTGCTCGCGGCCGAGGCGACCGACCTGTGCCCACCGACGTTCTCCCAGCTCGCGGTCTCCGCATACCTGTCCACCCAGCCGTGGCTCGAGCAGATCAAGACGTTCCGCGAGCTCTATCGCGAGCGGCGTGACGCGATGCTCGGAGCCCTGGCCGACCTGATGCCCACCGGGACGACCTGGACGCGTCCGGCCGGCGGGTTCTACGTGTGGCTCACCCTGCCCGAGGGACTCGATGCGAAGGCGATGTTGCCGCGGGCCGTGACCGGGCGCGTGGCTTACGTCCCGGGCACCGCCTTCTACGCCGATGGCTTCGGAGCGTCCTCGCTGCGGCTGTCCTACTGTTACCCGGAGCCCGAACGGATCCGTGAGGGGATCCGGCGGTTCGCGGGTGTGATCGAGGAGGAGCTCGAGCTGCGCTGGACGTTCGGCACCGGAACGGGGCCGGGCGGTGAGGAACGCGGGCTCGAGGGGCCGTCACCCGACATCGCCTGACCCCCCGCGCCGTGGGCGCGAGAACCGTACACAGTGGAGGAAAGGGAGCAGGTTGTGAGCGACCTCGGTCGTGTCGTCGTGCTCGCCGGTGGGCTCTCCCACGAGCGCGAGGTTTCGCTGCGTTCCGGCCGCCGCGTCGCAGAGGCACTGCGGTCGGTCGGGGTGGACGTCGAACTGCGCGACGTCGACGCCACCCTCGTCCCCGCCCTGACCCGTGACCTGCCGGCGGTGGTCTTCCCGGCCCTGCACGGTGTCGCCGGCGAGGACGGCGCGGTCCGGGACGTGCTCGGGCTGCTCGACGTCCCCTACGTGGGCGCGACTCCCCCCGCGTGCCGCGTCGCCTTCGACAAGCCCGCCGCCAAGGCGTCGGTTTCCGCGGCGGGGCTGGCCACCCCTGATTCCGTGGCCTTGCCGCATGCCACCTTCCGGGACCTCGGAGCCAGCAGCGTCCTCGACGCCATCGTCGGGCGGCTGCGGTTGCCGCTCTTCGTGAAACCGGCGCGCGGGGGTTCGGCGCTGGGGGCGTCCGCGGTGCGCACCCCCGCGGACCTCCCGCACGCGATGGTCGGCTGCTTCGCCTACGGTGATACGGCACTCGTCGAGCGGCTCGTCGAAGGGGTCGAGGTCGCCGTCTCGGTGATCGACACCGGCTCCGGGCCACGCAGCCTGCCCCCTGTCGAGATCGTGCCGGACGGCGGCGTGTACGACTACACCGCGCGCTACACGGCCGGTATGACGGAGTTCTTCACGCCCGCGCGGCTCTCACCTGAGGCGGCGGAGCGCGCGGCTCACGCGGCGGTCACGGCTCACGAGGTGCTGGGCCTGCGGGACGTCTCACGCACCGATCTGATCGTGGACCCGACGGGCACGCCTTGGTTCCTGGAAGTCAACGTCGCGCCGGGGATGACCGAGACCAGTCTGCTGCCCCAGGCCGCAGCGGCCGCAGATCTCGACCTGGGGACGCTCTACCGTGAGTTGCTGCACGTGGCCGCGGGCAGGATGTGACCATCCGGATCGCGTGACGGCTGGCGTGTCGACGGGCGGCTCGCGTCGGCGGGCGTGTGGTCGCACACCACGCGAGGGTCGTCAGGCCTTGGGCAGCTCGCCATCGCCCGGCCCGGAGCCTGAGTCGTCGCGCTGGCGGCCCAGGCCGATTTCCTCCCCGGGCGCCATCATCTCCATGATGCGTTCGAGGTCTTCGACCGAGCCGAACTCAACGACGATCTTCCCCTTCCGTTGCCCGAGGTCGACCTTGACGCGGGTCTCGAACCGGTCGGAGAGGCGTGCCGCCAGATCGGTGATGGCCGAAGACACCCGCTTCCCCGCGCGCGGGCGGGGGGGGCGCATCGTCTTCTCGTCCAGCGCCACGACCTCTTCGACCGCCCGTACCGAAAGCCCCTCGGCGACGATCCGTTGCGCGAGCCGCTCCTGCTCGTCCGGATCACTCATCGCGATGAGGGCACGGGCATGACCGGCGGAAAGGACCGCCGCAGCGACGCGGCGCTGGACTGCTGGCGGCAGCTTGAGCAGGCGGAGGGTGTTCGTCACCTGCGACCGGGAGCAGCCCACACGGTCGGCGAGCTCTTCGTGCGTGCAGGAGAAGTCCTTCAGAAGCTGGTCGTAGGCCGCTGCCTCTTCCAGAGGATTGAGCTCGGACCTGTGAAGGTTCTCGAGTAGGGCGTTGAGGAGCAACTGGTTGTCGTCCGTCGAGCGGACGATCGCCGGGAGGACGTCCAGTCCCGCGTGGCGCGCGGCGCGCCATCGCCGCTCTCCCATGACGAGCTCGTAGCGGCCTGGGGTGGTCTCCCGCACCACCACGGGTTGGAGGAGCCCCACCTCCTTGATGGAGTGTGCGAGCTCCGCCAGCGCGTCCTCGTCGAAGACCTCCCGAGGTTGCCGTGGGTTAGGCGAGACGGAATCGAGGGGGATCTCCGCGAACACCGCACCGGCGACCGCGACGACGTCGGATCCGGGACCCGCAGCCCTTGCCTCGTGGGAGCCCTCTGTGGGACGCCCGTTGGGCGGGGTGGGGCCGACGGCGCCGAAGCCGGTCGCTGCGGGCGCCGTGTGGTCAGGGGCGACCCCGGACACCGCACCGGGAGGCGAACCGTCTCTCGGGGGTGCTGGCGGGATCAGTGCCCCCAGGCCCCGGCCCAGGCCTCTCCGTCGCTCGGTCACCGCAACTCCTTCGTCTCGTCAGACATGGCACCTTCCGCGCCCTTGATCGCGAGTTCCCGCGCCGCTTCGAGATAGGAGAGGGCGCCACTCGACCCCGGATCGTAGGTCATCACGGTCTGGCCGTAGCTGGGGGCCTCCGAGATCCGGACCGAGCGGGGAATGGTTGCCTGGAGCACGATGCCGGGGAAGTGACTGCGCACCTCTTCCGCCACCTGGGCCGCGAGGCGCGTCCTGGCGTCGTACATCGTGAGCAGGATGGTCGAGACGTAGAGCCGCGGGTTGAGGTGCCCCCTGACGAGGTCGACATTGCGTAGGAGCTGGCCGAGCCCCTCCAAGGCGTAGTACTCACACTGGATGGGAATGAGCACTTCCTTGCCCGCCACGAGGGAGTTGACGGTGAGCAGCCCCAGGGACGGCGGGCAGTCGATGACGATGTAGTCGAAGGGTTCCTTGTACGCCTCGAGGGCATTGCGCAGACGCGCCTCTCGTGCGACCACCGACACCAACTCGATCTCGGCGCCTGCGAGGTCGATCGTCGCCGGCACGCAGAACAACCCGTCCATACCCTCGACGGGCCGGACGACCTCACTGAGGGGGCACTGGTCGATGAGGATGTCGTAGACGGAGGGATCGGCGGTGTGCGGCTCGATGCCGAGCGCCGTCGATGCGTTGCCCTGCGGGTCCAGATCGATGACGAGAACGCGGGCATCGTGGAACGCGAGAGAGGCGGCGAGATTGACGGCCGTCGTCGTCTTCCCTACGCCGCCCTTCTGGTTGGCGATGACGATCACGCGTGGCTCGGGCGGCCTGGGTACGACAGGCCCCCTCCGCGCCAGAATCTCGACGGCCGTGCGAGCTGCCGTCGCTATCGGGGTGTCGTCCATACCGCTTCGGGTGACGCTCCGTGCTGCGACGTCCGCAGCCCTCTCGAGGGAGTCTCCCTCGGTTGGTGTTCCACGTGAAACATGGTCAACCAGCGACGGCACATCGTTGACCCAGCTCGCGCTGTGGGATGCTGGCTGGTTGTCGGCACGCGGCTGGGAGACTGGCGGCGAGTCATCGCCCCACCCCGCTTCCACGGGATATCCGGCCCGCCTGGACGGGGCGATGTTCGATCCTTGTCCGGATCTGTGGTCACGCCAGTCCGCACCGGAGTGGCTTTCACGGCGTGCATATTCCGCTTCGGGCGAGGTCTCGTGCCCGTATTTCTCGGCGGGCCGTTCCTCCTGATCCACCTCGGCTCCTTCGAACGTGGTCGGCGACGAATCGAAAGGGATCTCGACTCCGGCGACTGGACACGCATCTGTGACCTGACGGGCAGGGTTCGCTGCGAAGCCTGCCGCACCTCGACCTGACCTGACTACCACGACCCCCGCGCCCCCCGAAGGCCTCGCGCCGGTTTCACGTGAAACCGGTAGAGCCTGGGCCTTCCTCGCCTTCTCGTTGACTTCACACGCTCCCCGAGCGGGGCCCGGTGTTACGTGGGCATCGGGCCATCCTAAGGCGTACGGCGAGAACCTTGGCCCCGTCTCCACAGGCTCATCTCTCTCGCCGCCCCCGGTTGTGCCGCTTGGCTGGGCGTGGGTTCGACGCCGCACCCCTGTCCAGGCTGCAGGGCATCCTCGCACCACCCCTGCGGACGCGCACGACGGTGGCAGGCGTCTCGACCACGCCTGCGCCGACGCTCACCACCGACCATTCAGCAGCGCCAAGCTCTTGAAGCTCACCCTCGGCCGCCCGCAGTTCCTCCCACGCCGACTCGCCCTTGAGCGCGAGAAGTTCACCCATAGGGCGCAATAGCGGAAGGGCGCACACCGCAAGTCGCTCCAGAGGGGCGACCGCTCGCGCCGTCACGACGTCGACCACCCCCCTTTCCGGCACGCGTTCCGCCCTCTCTCGCCGAATCGTGGCGTTGTCCAGCCCCAGATCAGCGACGCACTCTGCGAGAAATCTCGTGCGCCGTAGGAGGGGCTCGAGAAGCGTCACCCGGAGATCGGGCCGCGCGATAGCCAAGGCGATCCCTGGGAGCCCCGCGCCAGATCCGACATCCCACACCAGCGTGCCATGGGGAATCAGTTCGTGAACGACCCCGCAATTGAGAAGATGCCGCTCCCATAGCCGCGGCACCTCCCGTGGCCCGATCAGACCACGCTCGACGCCCGGACCGGATAGCCAACGGGCGTAGCGTTCTGCCAGCCCGAGGCCTGTCCCGAAGACGGATCGCGCCGCAGCGGGGGTCGCGGGAGGCTCCGCCGAATCCGCAGGATGTGTTACGGAAGGGGTGTTCGAACCTCTACCACGCCCGGCCCGGTCGCCGTGCGACAGGCCCTTGCCCCCGACCGGAACATCAAAACCGGTTTCACGTGAAGCACGATCGGATCCGGTTTCACGTGAAGCACGATCGGACACCGTAGCTCCTGACACATCGGCCCCGCCTGCAGGCAGGCGGGGCCGATGTCGCTTCGACGATAGACGTGACTCTAGGACGGCTGCACGACAACGTATCGCTCGGGGTCCTCGCCCTCGGACTCGCTCCGCTGACCCGCCGCCGCCACCGCGTCGTGCACGACCTTGCGTTCGAAGGGCGTCATCGGTTCCAGGGCTACCGGCCGGCCGGACTCCCTGGCCCGTTCGGCGGCGCGGCTGCCAATGCGGGTGAGTTCCTGACGACGCGTCGCACGGAAGCCGCCGATGTCGAGCATCACCCGGCTCCGCTCTCCGGTCTCCCGGAGCACCGCCAGCCGGGTCAACTCCTGAAGCGCGTCGAGGACCTCACCGTCCGCCCCTACGAGATGATCGAGATTGCCGCCGACGATCGACACCGCAGCACGTTCACCCTCGACGTCCATGTCGATATCGCCATCGAGATCCGCGATATCGAGCAGGCCCTCCAGGTAGTCCGCTGCGATCTCACCCTCCTGCTCCAAGCGGCGAATCTCGTCAGCTGTCAATGAGGACCTCGCTTTCCCGTCCTCTCCGCGGGGGGCGACCGCGGAACTCGTGCCTTCGGTCACGGATGTGCTCCTTCACAATCTCACGTCAGGGATCGGTGACCTAGGGCATGTCTCGTGGGATCTTCGTTCCGCTCCCGGCCCCAGGCTTCCCCTCGCCGCGCTGTCGTCGTCACGCGCTAGCCACTCCGGCCCTTACGCGGTTGCGACCCCTTCTGTGCCGGAGCTGTTCGCTTGCTACGAGGCACGCGGTTGGGCTGCTGCCTCCGCGTTCTCGAATCCTGAGCGGTAGAGACGTCGGGCGAGCCGGCGACCGTCGAGCCTGCACCCGCGGTCTTGCCCGTCGCGGTGTTGCCCGTCGCGGTGTTGCCGGCCGCGGTGTTGCCAGCCGCCGCGTCCCCGGTCTTCAGCTTGCCCCTCTTGCGGAGCCGCTCCTCAAGCTGACGATGCGCCTCGCTGCCCGGCGTGGGCATCCGCCGGATGACGAATAGCTGCTGGCCCATCGACCAGCTGTTGGAGGTGAGCCAGTAGAGCAGCACCCCCACAGGGAAGTTGATCCCGAAGACAGCGAAGACCAGCGGCAGGACGTAGAGCAGGATCTTCTGCTGCTGCACGAAGGGGTTGTTGGCGGCCGCCGGGGAGGTGTTCTTGATCATCAGCTGTCGCTGGGTGATGAACTGCGACGCTGACATCAAGACGATCATCACGACGGTGACGATCCGCACCATGGTGAGGTCCGCCCCGAACTGGGCCACCTTCTCCGCGGAGTCGGTGAACTTCAGAGCGATGGGGGCGCCGAAGATCTCGGCCCGCTGGGCGCTCTGCACCAGCGAGTGGGTGAGGACGCCGTACGCCTCGCCGTTCGCGATACCGTCGAGGACGCGGAAGAGGGCGAAGAAGAAGGGCGCCTGGAGCAGGATCGGAAGGCAGCTGGAGAGCGGGTTGGTGCCCGTCTCCTTGTACAGCTTCATGATCTCCTGGGACGCGCGCTCCTTGTCGTTCTTGTACTTCTTCTGAATCTCCTGGATCCTCGGGCTCAGCTCCTGCATGTTCCGCGTCGACTTGATCTGCTTGACGAACAGCGGGATCAGACAGATGCGGATCAGCACGACGAGGCCGACGATCGCGAGGCCCCAGGACCAGCCGCTCCCTGTGCCGAAGATCGGGCTCAGCAAGGCGTGAAATTGGATGACCACCCACGAGACGCCGGTGTACAGGGGTGACATCAGCCCGTCGAACAGCCCCACGGTCAGGCTCCTTGCGTCGTTGTGTGCGCGTCAGGTGCGACGACCTGATGCGATGCGTTGTTCCCCCCCGGCGGAACAGGGTCGAAACCTCCGGGGTTCCATGGATGGCACCGCAGTAGGCGCCGGACGGTGAGATAGGTGCCCCGGAAGGCCCCGTGCTGCGCGATGGCTTGGTAACCGTACTGCGAACACGACGGGTAGAAGCGGCAGACCGGCCCCAGCAGGACGCTGATGGTCACCTGGTAGAGCCGGATCAACCCCAGCAGAGCGTACTTCACCACTGCCTGGACAGCGGTCATCGCGGCTGCACTTCCGGTGACGGCGGACTTCCCAGCAGCCGCGACAACGCGCCGTCGAGATCCTTCGAGAGCTCGCCACTGGTGGCGTGTGCCGCGGGCGGCAAGGCCCGCACGACCACCAAGCTGCTTGGGGGGAGATGACCGATGCGGCTCCTGACGAGGTGGCGGAGACGACGCTTCACGGTATTGCGGACGACCGCCCCGCCGACCGCCTTGCTCACGACGAAACCGATACGTGGTGACAACCCCCGCTCGTCAACCGGCCGCCTGCCGGAACGACGGCCTGCTGGCGAGGCACCCACACGCTCCACGGCCTCCGCTTCCTCGGCAGGCACCTGATACAGGTGCACAACCAGCAGGGGCCGCCCCGCCCGCCGTCCCCCGCGCACCGCAGCCGTAAAGTCCCGGCGTCGCGTGAGCCGGTTACCAACCGGCAACACGGCACGGCCCGCGTCAGGCAGCCAGACGCTTGCGACCCTTGGACCGGCGAGCGGTGAGGATCGCACGGCCCGCACGGGTGCGCATGCGCAGCCGAAAGCCGTGGGTCCTCGCGCGGCGGCGGTTGTTCGGCTGGAAGGTGCGCTTGCTCACTCAGGGCTCCACGTACGTCAGCAACCGGATCGGGTGATCTGTGCCGCCAGTCACTCACCTGTCACCCGCACCGTTCGCGGGCATGCGGGACCGACGACTCCGATCGACTTACGGTACGCGGTGCCCGCCGCGCCGGTCAAACCGCCTTGTCGCCCCGGTGAGGAGCCCTCCCGACACGCCGTGAGCAGCGCCGCGACAGGCACGGATACCTCGACGGGCGGGTCCCGCGAGGCGCTGGGGGGCCGCGGTGTCCCGAACGATCAGCGACCCGGCGGTGGCACCGTAGACGGATCGGGAGGTTGTGGACAACAGGTTGTAGGGGCTGACTCCGCCTTGTTAGCGTCCGCTCACGGGACCTTGCGCCCAGCGCCGGGTTGGCGTCCTGACCCTCGTAGGGATGTCGTATGGATGTTCGGTCTCGTTGACCGGGGCGCTCGCCAGAGGGTTACACAGCGTGGGCATCCTGTGGATGAGCGTGTGGATAGCGTGTGGACCTGCAGGCTCGCTACCCTCCCGCACCCCTGTCGAGAGAGAGCGTGCACCGTGGCCGACGAACCACCCGACCTCGCCACCGTCTGGGCGCGGTCGCTTGCAGCCCTCGGCGACGGTTCGCTCGCCCCCCAGCACCGGGCGTTCATGCAACTGACCCGTCCCCTAGGCCTCGTCGGCGACACCGCGCTCCTCGCGGCACCCAACGACTTCGCCAAGGACGTACTCGAGACCAGGCTGCGGCCCGTCATCACCGAGGCGCTCTCGCGCGAGTTGCACCGCGACATCCGCATCGCCATCACGGTCGAGCCGCCCCCTGCCGACGACGACAGGGCGGACGTCGGCGCCTCCCCCGACCTGGGCGGCCGCGCGGACCCGCTGACCCGCATCGACCGGCCCGGCGGGCGATCCATCCCGGAGCAGGTGCCCATCCGGGCCGAAGTGCCGCGCAGCCGCAGCCCCGAGGCGCTGCCAGGGGAGGCGGACGGCACCCCGCCGGACGACGGCCCCTTCACTCCGGGACGCCCGCAGGACCTCCCCCCGCTGGCCGGCCCCGGCCTGCAGCCGGGAGCCAGCCCCGAGCCGGCCCGGCTGAATCCGAAGTACGTCTTCGAGACCTTCGTCATCGGGTCGAGCAACCGGTTCGCGCATGCCGCTGCGGTCGCCGTCGCCGAGGCACCGGCGAAGGCGTACAACCCGCTGTTCATCTACGGCGAGTCGGGGCTCGGCAAGACCCACCTGCTGCACGCCATCGGGCACTACGCGCACAACCTCTACCCCGGTGCGCGGGTCCGCTACGTCAGCTCGGAAGAGTTCACCAACGAGTTCATCAACTCGATCCGGGACGGCAAGGCCGACGGCTTCCGCCGGCGCTACCGGGACGTGGACATCCTCCTCGTCGACGACATCCAGTTCCTGGAGAACAAGGAGCAGACCCAGGAGGAGTTCTTCCACACCTTCAACACCCTCC
>JBOHCZ010000194.1:0-9193 GCA_050699195.1 Streptomycetales bacterium | reverse complement strand
TTCCCTGGCCTCGCCCGTGTAGCGGGCCGCCGCCCGCCGCCTTCTCGCCCGGCGTGGCGCGAGGCCCCTGCTCTTGTTCCGTACCGATTCCAGGCGGGACACGCGACCTCCTCTGGGTGTGACCGGACGTGGTGACTCTTCCCCTCGCCTACCCGATCATGCCTGCCCTCAGCCTTTCGGACGAGGATAGCCGAGGTCGGGCCCGCAGCTCCGGCGGTTCGGGTACTGGCCCGCTGTTATCGGGGGCGTGCGAGGATGCACAGAGTAGGCGCAGTTCCAGAGAAAGAGGCGCATCGTGGCACAGAGCGTGCAGGCCACCATCACGACGACCGCAGGTGCTATCGACGTGACCCTGTTTCCCGATCACGCGCCGCACACGGTGCGCAACTTCGTCGAGCTCGCCGAGGGCGCCCGCGAGTGGACCGACCCCCGCACCGGCACACCGAGCCAGGAGAAGCTCTACGACGGGACCGTCTTCCACCGTGTCATCGAGGGTTTCATGATCCAGGGCGGCGACCCGCTGGGCACCGGCACGGGAGGGCCGGGCTACAAGTTCAACGATGAGTTCCATCCCGATCTGCGGTTCGACCGGCCCTACCTGCTGGCGATGGCCAACGCCGGGCCGGGCACGAACGGCTCGCAGTTCTTCATCACGGTCGCCGCCACGGACTGGCTCAGCGGCCGGCACACCATCTTCGGCGAGGTGAGCGACGAGGCCAGCAGGGGCATCGTCGCCCAGATCAGCGCCCTGCCCACCGGCCCCGCGGACCGGCCTCTCGACGACGTCCGTATCGAGTCGGTGACAGTTCGACGCACCCCTTGACCCATGCCTTGACCGACGCTGTCACCGGGGAGATCTTGTGACGATGCCGTCCGATCAGGACCCCGCAGGACCCGAGACCGAGTCCGCCGCGCCGACGTGCTACCGGCACCCGGGCCGAGAGACGCATATCCGCTGTACGCGCTGTGATCGTCCGATATGCCCGGACTGCATGGTGAGCGCGGCGGTGGGCTTCCAGTGCCCCGGGTGCGTCCGCGACGGCGCCAGGACGACGCGCCAGGGGCGGACGACCTTCGGCGGACGGATCACCGAGCACCAGGGCCAGGTCACCAAGATCCTCATCGGGCTCAACGTGCTGGTCTTCATCCTCGCGCGGATCCGGGGCGACGCGCTGGTAGGCCAGCTCGCCCTGGTGGGGCAGGCGAGCCTCCCCGAGCCGGCCGGCGTGGCGGAGGGGGAGTGGTACCGCCTGATGACGGCGGCGTTCCTCCACGTGTCGCTGTTTCACATCCTGTTCAACATGTGGGCGCTGTGGATCTTCGGCCCGACTCTCGAGGCGATGCTCGGGCGGTTTCGCTTCGTCGGCCTCTACCTGCTGTCCGCGCTAGGCGGTTCCGCCGCCTCGTACGCCTTCAGCTCACCCTTCCAGTTCTCGCTCGGGGCGTCAGGCGCCATCTTCGGGCTCTTCGGCGCGTTGATCGTCATCGGCAGGCGGTTGCGTTACGACATCCGTGCCCTGCTGGTCCTGCTGGGCGTCAACATCGCGATCGGGTTCGCGGTCGCGAACATCGACTGGCGTGCGCACCTCGGCGGGCTCGTCACGGGGTCGGTACTCGCCGTGGCGTTCGCGTACGCCCCGCGGGAGCGGCGAGCGCTGGTGCAGGGTGCCGGCGCCCTCGTCGTCGCGGTCGCCGTGGCGGCGCTGCTGTTGTGGCGTACGGCACAGTTCACCGGCTGAGGACACGCCTGCGCTTCCGTGTGCTGGCCAGCCGTGCCTACCATGGCTGCCTGGCTAGTTACCGATGAGTAGCGAGGTGCTCATGCGTGACGCGGTGATCGTGGACGCGGTCCGTACCCCCGTGGGCAGGCGCAAGGGCGGCCTTGCGGGCACCCATCCGGTTGATCTGTCCGGGCATGTGCTGGCCGCGCTGGTCGACCGTACCGGCGTGGACCCCGCGCTCGTCGAGGACGTCGTGTGGGGCTGCGTCAGCCAGACCGGCGAGCAGGCGGTCAATGTGGGCCGCAACGCCGCGCTCGCGGCTGGCTGGCCCGAGGAGGTCGTGGGGGTCACCATCGACCGCCAGTGCGGCTCGTCGCAGCAGGCCGTGCACTTCGCGGCGGCCGGTGTCATCTCCGGCCAGTACGACGTGGCCGTCGCGGGCGGGGTCGAGTCCATGACTCGGGTGCCGATGCTGTGTACGGTCACCCAGGGGCCCGGCATCCCCTTCGGGCCCAGGATGATGGAGCGCTACGGCAACGGGCTGGTGCCCCAGGGCATCAGCGCCGAGTTCATCGCGGAGCGGTGGGGCGTGACGCGTGAGCAGGCCGACACGATCGCGCTCGAGTCGCATCAGCGGGCCGCGGCGGCGATCGACTCGGGTGCGCTGCAGGGCCAGATCACGGCGGTCGGCGACGTCTCGGTCGACGAAGGCATCCGGCGCGACACCAGCCTCGAGGTGCTCGGCGGACTCCGGCCGGCTTTCAAGGAGGACGGCATCGTCACCGCAGGCAACTCCTCGCAGATCTCCGACGGGTCGGCGGCGCTGCTCGTGATGACCTCGGAGAAGGCCCGCGAGCTTGGCCTCGCGCCGATCGCGCGGCTGCGCAGCTTCGCGATGGCCGGCGTCGACCCCGTGACCATGCTGACCGGTCCGATCCCCGCCACCCGCAAGGTCCTGGACCGCTCCGGCCTGGCGCTCGATGACATCGGGGCGTTCGAGGTCAACGAGGCCTTCGCCACCGTCATCGCCGCATGGCAGCACGAGATCGGCGCCGACCCCAAGCTCGTCAACCCGAACGGCGGCGCGATCGCGGTGGGTCATCCTCTCGGTGGGTCCGGTGCGGTCCTGATGACCCGGCTGGTGCACCATATGCGGGACAACGGGGTGCGCTACGGGCTGCAGACCATGTGTGAAGGGGGCGGTATGGCCAACGCGACCGTCCTCGAGTTGCTGGGCACCTGACCTCGATCGAGGGTTATCCACAGCAGTTATCCACAATGGGGATGACCTGCTCTTTTGTGGCGGCGCCGCGGAAGGGTCACCTCCACTGCGTGGACAGGGCGAGTCCGCCGGCGATGAAGCCGAAACCCGCCACCATGTTCCAGTTGCCGATGGCAGCGACCGGGAACTCACCGTTGGTGACGTAGAAAACGACGATCCACGCCAGCCCGAGGATGAAGCACGCGACCATGAGCGGGGCCAGCCACGGCGGGCTCGGCCGCTTGTCGGGTGACCTCGACGGCGGCGGCGTGTAGTCCGACTTCTGGCGGATGCGGGACTTGGGCACGGAAACACTCCTGTGCGGCCTCGTGGGTATCGCGGGTCCATCGGCGACGATACCGGTATGGCCCGGATGCCGTCCTATACCGTTGGGGACCGGGAAGGGGATGAGATCGCCGGGTAGAGCCAGGGGAGGTAGGAGTGCGGCGGCTGTTCGCGAGACCGCCTGGCGCCGCAGGGCGCCCTTTTTACTGGCGCGCGACCACGCCCGTGGTGTTCCTGCTCGCCGGGCTGGTCTTCGTGGCCAGCGCCGCGACCGCGCGGGGCACCGACCTGCGTGGTGGCCGGCTGACCGAGCTGTCCGAGCTCATCGAACAGGTTGACGGGCAGAACGACGCGCGCGAGGCCCGGGTCGCGGAGCTGCGACGGCAGGTCGAGGCGCTGACGGACATCCAGGCGCGGGACCGCCGGGTGTCGCACATGCAGTCCGTGGCGGACCATCTGGAGGGCACCGCAGGGCTTCGTCCCCACACCGGCGAGGGCATCACGGTGCGGCTCGACGACGCGCCCGCGGACGCCGAGGACAACGTACCGCCCGGCCTGCCACCTCCGACCCCCGACGACCTCGTCGTCCACGAGGAGGACGTGCACGCCGTGGTGAACGCCCTGTGGGCGGGCGGAGCCGAGGCCATGCAGATCATGGATCAGCGCGTCATCTCGACCAGCGCCGTGCGCTGCGTCGGCAACACGCTGATCCTGCAGGGCCGGGTCTACTCCCCGCCCTACACCATCACCGCCCTCGGTGACTCCCGGCGGCTCGCGGCCACCCTGAACGGCGCACCGGACGTTCAGCTCTACAGGGAGTACGTCGCGGCGTACGGTCTGGGTTATGACCTGGGGATGCGCTCGGCGATCACAGTGCCGGGGTACTCCGGCAGCCTCGCCTTGGAGTATGCGAGAGTGCCTGAATCATGACAGCCGTACGCGTGATGCTCCGTGGCTTCGGCGAGCTCCTCATCACGGCGGGGATCGTCGTCCTGCTGTTCTGCGTCTACCAGCTCTTCTACACCAATCTTGCGGCCAACCGGGCGATGGATGACGTCCGCAACGGCCTCCACCAGAAGTGGGACGGCACCGCGCCCCGCGGCAAGGGGGCGAGCGAGCTCCCGGGCTTCGGCCGGGGCGAGGGCTTCGCCCTGATCTACATCCCACGGCTGGGTAGTGATTACGTGAAGCCGGTCCTCGAGGGCGTGAGCCCGGGCATCCTCGACAGCGGCGTCGGGCACTACCCCGAGACCACGATGCCCGGCAAGCTCGGCAACTTCTCGGTCGCCGGCCATCGCGCGACCAATGGCGAGCCGTTCGCCTACCTCGACGGGGTGCGCCCCGGCGATCGGGTCGTCGTCGAGACGGGCACGACGTGGTACACCTACATCATCGACGATCCGAGGATGTACGCCGACCCTGACCATGTGATCCAGTTCAACCGCGGCAACATCATCGTCTCCCCCGCCGACGTCGGTGTCCTCTCACCCGTGCCGTACAAGCCGGCGAAGGAGCCCGAGGAGTCCCTGATCACCCTCACGACCTGTAACCCGCGCTGGGCCTCCTACCAGCGGATGATCGTGTTCGGTCACCTCGAGTCGAAGCAGCAGAAATCCGACGGCCCCCCGGCCGCACTCCGGAGTTAGGGAATGTCTCGACACGCCCGAGGCACCACAGAGCCAGACGCCGAGACGAGCCAGTCGGCAAAGGGACGGCATGCGGCCCGCGCCCGCGGTCGCCGGCGGGCCACGCAGAGCCGGTCGCCGCAGGGGGCCACGCAGAGCCGGGCGCCGGAGCCGTCGATCTACGGGTGGATCTGGCGGCACCTGCCGGGTAACCGCACCACGAAGCTCATCTGCGCGCTGCTGCTGTTCGCCGCCGCGGTCTGGGTGCTCTTCGAGCACGTGTTCCCCTGGGCCGAGCCGCTGCTGCCCTTCACCGACGTCACGGTCGAGAGCGGCGGTTCAGCGGGAGGGTCACCGTGAGCGTGCAGACGAGCGGGAAGGCGAGCAGGGTGCTCGTCGTCGACAACTACGACAGCTTCGTCTTCAACCTCGTGCAGTACCTTGCCCAGCTCGGCGCGGAGTGCGAGGTCCGGCGCAACGACGCCGTGCGCCCCGGGGACGCCGACGGCTACGACGGGGTGCTGCTCAGTCCCGGGCCCGGGGTCCCCGAGGAGGCGGGGGTGTGCGTCGACATGGTGCGGCACGCCGCCGGGCGGGTCCCGGTGCTGGGCGTCTGTCTCGGGCACCAGGCGATCGCCGCGGCGTACGGCGGGCAGGTCGTCAGGGCCCCCGAGCTGCTCCACGGGAAGACCAGCCCCATCCACCACGACGGCGCGGGTGTGCTCGCCGGACTGCCCTCGCCATTCACGGCGACGCGCTACCACTCCCTCGCCGTTGAGCGCGCCGGCCTCCCGCCGCAGCTCGAGGTGACCGCGTCGACGGGGAGCGGTGTCGTGATGGCGCTGCGCCACCGCGGGCTCGACGTCGAGGGCGTGCAGTTCCACCCGGAGTCGGTGCTGACCGAGGGCGGGCACCGAGTGCTCGCCAACTGGCTGTTGCGGTGCGGGGCGGCCGATGCCGTCCGGCGGGCGGCGGGGCTGGCTCCCGTCATCAGCTCCGAGTGAGAACCGGGTCCGGCCGCCCACCCGGCGTCACGGGAAGAACGTCTCGTCGTCGCTCTGGCCCGGAGGTGTCGTGGGGGGCGTCGGGGGCGGCGGCGGGGTGTTCGTGGGCTCGGGTGGCGCGTCGGCGACGACCACCGTCACCGAGCTGCCCTCCTCGACGTCGCTCCCGCCCGCTGGATCCTGCGCGATGACGGTGCCGGGCTCCGCCGCGGAGGTTTCCCGGTAGGTGACGTTCGAGTCGAGGCCGGCGTCGGACAGCTCAGCCTCGGCGTCGTCCTGGAACTCCCCCACGACGTCCGGCACTTCGACGAAGTCGATGCCGCTCGACACCACGAGGTCGACCGAGGAATCGGGTGCGACCTTCGCCGCGAAGCCCGGATCCTGTTCGAGCACCTCACCCTCGGGCTGCCCGGACTCGACCCGGTCGATGCTGCCGACCGACAGGCCCCTGGACTCGATCTCCTTGGTGGCTGCACTCACCGACGCACCCACGACGTCTGGAACCGCGACCTTCTTGGGGCCGCGGGACACCACGAGGTCGACCTTCGAGCCCTGCTTGGCAGAATCCGCGGCCGCCGGGTCCTGGGAAATGACACGACCCTTCTGGACCGTACGGCTGGGCCTCTTGGTCACCTCGTCCAGCTTGAACCTCTCCTGCTTGAGCTCCTGCTCGGCGTCCTGCAAGGTCAGGCCGACGACATCGGGCACGACCTTCTCTTCGGCTCCGCCGAAGATGGCGTTCCCGAGGAAAGCGGCGGCGGCGAACACCGCGATGGCGGCGAGGGCGAGCAGCGCGTAGCCGGTCCCGCGCCGCTTCCCCCCGCGGTGGTCGGTCACAGGCTCCATCGCCGAGGTGTCCGTGGCGGGTCCGGACAGGCGCTGCGTGGCGTCCGGCGCACCGAAGACCGGGAGGGCGTTGACGGGCCGCCCATCGAGGGCACGCTCGACGTCGGCCCGCATCTCGTCGGCCGACTGGTAGCGGTTCTCCGCGTTCTTCGCGAGCGCGGTCAGGACGATCCGGTCGACGTCAGGCGAGATCTCCGGATCGAGCTGCGACGGGGGCACCGGGTCCTCGCGGACGTGCTGGTAGGCCACGGATACCGGGGAGTCGCCGAGGAACGGGGGGCGCTCGGTGAGCAGTTCGTAGAGTACGCAACCCGTGGAGTAGAGGTCGCTGCGCGCGTCCACCGTCTCGCCCTTGGCCTGCTCGGGCGAGAGATACTGCGCGGTGCCGATGACCGCGGCCGTCTGGGTCATGGTCGCGCCCGTGTCGGCGATGGCCCGCGCGATGCCGAAGTCCATCACCTTGACCCCACCCGAGGCGGCCAGCATGACGTTCCCGGGCTTGATGTCGCGGTGCACGATGCCGTTGCGGTGGCTGTAGGCCAAGGCCTGCAGGATCCCCGCGGTCAGCTCGAGCGCGCGCTCGGGCAGCAGCCGCCGCCCGGAGTTCAGCAGGTCACGCAGCGTCGACCCCTCGACGTACTCCATGACGATGTAGGGCAAGGACATGTCGTAGACGAAGTCCTCGCCGGTGTCGTACACGGCGACCACCGACGGGTGGTTGAGCGATGCTGCGGACTGCGCCTCCCGCCGGAACCTCGCCTGGAAGGTCGGGTCGCGGGCCAGGTCGGCGCGCAGCGTCTTCACAGCGACGGTGCGTCCGAGCCTGATGTCGCGGGCGATGTGGACCTCTGCCATCCCGCCACGACCGAGCACCTCACCCAGTTCGTAGCGGTCGCCGAGGCGCCGCGGCGCTTCCGTCACTGCCTGCCCTTCCCCTTACCTGGCTTGCGGTCGTGGTGCCGGCCTCCCGGCGGCTGCTTCACGACGGTCACGGTGACGGTCGTCCCTCTTTCGAGTCGTCCCGTCGGGGCAATGAAGGCCCCACCGTACCTGGCCGGCCGGAGCCCTTCGTCGTGGCCCTGGCAATGGTCAGGCCACGATCTACCAGGGCGGCCCGGACGTCCTGGTACGGCCGGCCGGTGTAGGTACGCCCGGCGAGCTGGGCGCGCCGGTGGGGTTGGGCCGGTTGCGGGCGCCCCGGTCGAGGAAGTCACCAGCCAAGCACCGCCTCCATCACGTCGCGTGCGATCGGGGCCGCGAGCTCGTTGCCGCTGATCTCGGAGGCGGTGTCGGCTCCGCCTTCGATGATCACGGCGACCGCGACCTTGGGGTCCTCGGCTGGGGCGAACGACACGAACCACGCGTGCGGATCGCTGCTCGAACCGTGCTGGGCCGTTCCGGTCTTGCCCGCGACGGTGACTCCGGGGATCGCCGCGTTCGGGCCGGTGCCCTCCTCGACGACCGTCACCATCATGTCCGTCAGCTGCGCGGCCACCTGGGGGCTCACCGCCTCGCTGAGCGGCTCGGGGTCGGCGGTGTCGAGCGGGGCAAGATCGGGCCCCTGGACCTCCTGGACGAGGTAGGGCTCCATGACCGTCCCGTTGTTGCCGACACCGGCCGCGACCATCGCCATCTGCAGCGGAGACGCGGCCACGTTGTACTGGCCGATCGCCGACTGCGCCTGCTGGGGCTTGTCGACCTGCTGCGGGAAGACGCTCGTGGCTGCCTGGTTCGGGACGTTGATGTCGCTGTTGAAGCCGAATCTCTCGGCCTGATCGCGGAGCGCCTGGCCGCCGAGCTTCATGCCGAGCGCGCCGAACGCCGTGTTGCAGGAGATCCGCAAGGCTTCGCGCAGCGTCGTGACGTTGCCGGGACCGCATGCCTGCCCGTCGTAGTTCGGCAGGGTCGCGGTCGTCAGGGGCAGGTCGAGCTCCGCAGGCCCGGGGAGCTCGCTCTCGGTGTTGAACTTCCCGCTGGACAGCGCGGCCGCGGACGTCACGATCTTGAAGGTCGAACCGGGCGGGTACAATCCGTTGAGCGCCCGGTTGAACATCGGCTTGCCCGCGTGGGAGTTGAGGCTCTTCCAGGACTGCACGATGCTGTCGCGATCGTGCGACGAGAGGGCGGCCGGGTTGTAGGAGGGTCGGCTCACCATGGCCAGGATCGCCCCTGTCGAGGGCTCGATCGCGACGACCGCGCCCTTGCGGTCGCCGAGACCCTGGTAGGCGGCGCGCTGTGCCTGCGCGTCCAGCGTGAGCTCCACGCTGCCGCCCTTGGGCTGCTCACCCGTGATGAGGTCGATGACGCGGCGGACGAAGAGCCGGTCGTCGGTGCCGGCCAGGATCGAGTCCCTGGCCTGCTCCACGCCGGTGGACCCGTAGACCAGCGAGTAGAAGCCCGTGGCGTGGGCGTACAGCGGCCCGGCAGAGTACCGGCGAAGGTACTTCAGCC
>JBOHCZ010000193.1:0-2693 GCA_050699195.1 Streptomycetales bacterium | reverse complement strand
CGGGATCCTGGAGGATCTGGATGGGATCCTTGGGCGGTCGCCGCATGTTGAAGTTCTCGTCGCCGATCTCGTGGTAGATGATCGAGAACTCCCGGAAGGACGGCTCCCGGGGCTCCTGGATCATCGCTTCCCAGTTGTTCCAGTTCGCGTTGCCGGTCTGCTCCGTCCCCGTCTCGGGGTCGAACCAGCGCGCGCCGGCCGGCTCCGCGATCACGGCGCCGAACAGCCCGTGGGCGGTGAGCTGCTCGGAGTTGCCGCCGCTGCGGAAGACCCGGCCGCCCTCGCCCATCGAGGGGTCGAGGAAGAACCGGTAGGTGTGGCTGCCACCCGGCGGCACCATCACGTTCGCCGGGTTGTTGCCGACACCCGCGCCGCCGTCGCCGCCGGCCGCGTCGTAGGACACGCCCTGCAGGTCGAAGGAGACGTCGGGGACGCCACCTGGCTGGGTGACGATCGGGTTGGCGGTGAAGCCCGGCCCGCCCTTCGGAGGCTGGGTGAGCTTGTTGGTCAGGTTGATGACCAGGCACTCACCGAGCCGTGCGCGAAGCACGAGCGGCTGGATGAGGTCGTCGCGCAGGCCGTTCTGCACCTTCGCGTCGCCCACCCCGCGGGCCGCGTCCTTCAGCGCCGCCTCCTCTTGCCGGATGGCTGTCTCCCGACCCGCGAGGGCGTACATGAAGCCGAACGGGTCGTGGTCGCCGAACCGGTCGACGGTGATGTCGACGTTCATCGCCACGACGTCGTAGCTGCGCTGCGGCGCCGTGTCGCACTGACCAACCGCGGCGCTCGTCACGTCGGGCGCGGCCGTGGCGGGGGACGCCAGAGACACGACCTGCGCGGGCAGCAGCGCCGCCACGAGTGCGGCCGCCGAGGCGGACGCGAACGCGGAGCGCAGCCTTCCCACCGGGGCCAGGCTGCGGGGTCTGACCCGGACCGCTGTCGCGGCCCACGCCAGCACGAACACCACCGGCTGGGCCAGGAGCGCGTACTGCAGCCCCTGCCCCGCGAAGCCGGTGAACGTGTCGAGGCCGGCTGCGCCCGCCCCGTGGTGCTGGGTTGCGCCGCCCACCAGCAGGTGCGCAGCGCCCTGCACGACGGCAAGGGGCACGGTCAGGACGGTGAAGACCAGCGACAGCACCGCGGCGTAGGTCAACGCCGGGGTGCTGCGCTGGTGATGGTGGTCATCCCACGGATCTGCCGGCAGCCCGACGCGGGCCAGCGTCCGGCCCGCGAGCCAGACGGCCGCAGCCGCGACCGGGATGCCGAGCATGACATCCAGCGATACGTGGGACAGCGGGCCGATCGGTTCGGCCACATCCTTTGGGAGGAGGTCGGCGACGACGTACCTGGTGAACACCACACCCAGGGACAGGACCATGGCTAATGCCGCCTGGTACCCGAGCCTGTTCGGGGTCGTGTCACGGGGAATGGCGTCGTCCGCTCTCCGGATGCTAGGCAATAAGTGCATGCGAATCATCCATTCTGGGACGGTGAGTGTCCGGTGCGATAACCGCGAAGGACCTGGATTTAGGCAGCGCGAAAAACAATGTCCCGCGTGCCTGCCACATTCGGGTCTGATCTGTGGAATACTCTTGTCCCGTTATGTCGATAGCCTCACCTCCGGTTGTCCTAGCCTGCGTGCTCGTGTCCCGGTGCACCGGCGGCCTTGCCGGATGGCACCGCGAGACGTGTGGTGTCGCCGTCCCGGCGCCACTCGAGGTAGAGTGGCGGGTCGCTGGGTTTGGGCGTGGGGACGTGGAAGTAGAGGACGGTGTTGACGGCGCTCCCGGCGGTCAGCCGGGACAGTTTGCCGAGCGTGGTGGACTTCGGGGCCATCGCGATGTCCTCCCGGCCGCCGTGGAGCACGAACTCGTCCTTCGCCCGGAACTCACGGACCGATCCGCTGGTGTTCTCGAGCGTCATCACCAGGTTGAGCTGCACCTCACCGTGCAGGGGCATGTCCGGCATCATCTGCGCCGGCATCTGGAAGCCCGAGTTCGGCTGGCCGTGGTCGGGGGTGATGAAGGAGCTGCGGGTCGCGGTCGCGGTCAGGTCGTCGAGGCTGGCCTGGGTGGTCGTGGGGGGCGCGTCGGCCTGCCGCAGCAGCGCCGCCACCTGGCTGCCGCCTCCTACGACGGCGAGGACGGCAGCGGCGACGAGAATCGCCGCGGTCCAGCCGCGAGGGCGGCGGCGACCGCCCGGAGCCCCCGGGCCAAGGAGTGCTTGAGGAGGCTGATTTCTGCGCTCGCCGGTAGCAATGCGTTCCGCCAACTGTCTGCCCTCCCGACCTCGAACAACCTTAGTTGCACGTGCAACCGTCGGTAAGTGGAGTGTAGAAGGGCACAATCAGTTCGGGTAAGACCAAGATCCCCTAGTATCAACCGGTGAAGCGTGCTCGCCCGCCGGGCTCTCAAGGGTACATGATCACCGTAACCTGACGGATTTCCACTAGGTGTTTTCGGAGCGGTAGAGGTCGCGGAGCAGCGCGACCTCGGCACCGTGGTGAATCGCCTCGCGATTGATGTGAAGCACGAGGGTCGCCATCGGGTAGGTCGCGTAGGGCCCTTCCCAGGGTCATTGCGAAGTCGTGAGTCCTTTGGTGACCAGGGTGATCGCTTGGCCGGGATGTCGGGCGTTGTGGCGTAGGGCGCGGGCGATGTTGTTGTGGCCGGCCCAGCGGAGCAGGGTGATGA
>JBOHCZ010000192.1:0-11418 GCA_050699195.1 Streptomycetales bacterium | reverse complement strand
CCGCACGCCGTGGTCGAACCCGTGTCCGTTGCGGGACACGTGCAGATCCTCGGCCTGATGCAGCCCGCCCTCCCAGCCCGAGGTCGGCGGCCCGAGCAGGCTGTCGACGGCCGCTCTCTCGGTCTCGGTCGGTTCGGCGCTGAGGAAATGCAGATCCACGGCAGCTCCGGTCAGGTGGTCAGGGGGTCGAAGCGGCGACGCCTGCGGCGGCGACGACCGGTTCGACGGGCTCGGACAGCTTGTCGACGCGGACGGCGGTCGCCTTGAACTCGGCCGTGCCCGACTTGGGGTCGGTGGCCTCGATCGTGATGATGTTGGTGTCCACGTCGTCGGGGAAGTGCATCGTCATGAACGCCAGGCCGGGGCGCAGCCCCCGGTCCTCGGCGACCGGCACGAGGATCGACCCCCGCCGTGACGACACCCGGACGAGCTCGCCCGGGACGACGCCCAGGCTCCGCGCGTCCTCGGGCGCCAGGTCGATCGTCTCCCCACGCCGCAGCGGCGAGGAGAAGCCGCCCGACTGCACGCCGGTGTTGTAAGAGTCGAGCCGCCGCCCGGTGGTGAGCCGCAGCGGGAACTCGGCGTTCAGCAGGTCGACCGGAGGCGCGTGCGGCGTGACGGAGAGCGGCGCGAGCCTCCCGCGCTTGGCCGGGTCGTCCTCCCACAGCCGCCCGTGCAGGAAGGTCGGCTCGAGCCGGTCCTCGTGGAAGCACGGCCACTGGATGCCGCCCAGCTCATCGAGGCGGTCGTAGGACATCCCCGCGTGCATCGGCGAGAGCGCGCGCAGCTCGTCCCACACCTGCCGGGCGCTCTCCCGGTCGGCCGCGGAATGCTTCCAGTCGTGCCCGAGACGGCGCGCGATCTCGGACATGATCTCGATGTCGTCCCGTGCGCCCTCCGGTGGGTCGAGCGCCTTGCGGACCCGCTGAACCCGGCGCTCGCTGTTGGTCACTGTGCCCTCGGCCTCGCACCACGCGGCGCTCGCCGGCAGGAACACGTCGGCGTACCGCGCCGTCTTGGTCAGGAAGATGTCCTGCACCACGAGGTGGTCGAGCCCCTCGAGGCGCCGCAGCGTGTGCTCGGAGTCCGACTCGGACTGGGCGGGGTTCTCGCCCACCACGTAGAGGGCCGTCAGCGCCCCGCGGTCCATCGCCTCGAGCATCTCCGTGAGGTGCCAGCCAGGACCCGCGGGCAGCGTTCGACCGTACACCGCCTCGAACTTGCCGCGCAGCTCGTCGTCGGCCATGTCCTGGAAGCCGGGCAGGCGGTTCGGGATCGCCCCCATGTCGCCGCCGCCCTGCACGTTGTTCTGCCCGCGCAGCGGGTTCAGCCCGGAACCGGTCCGCCCCACGTGGCCGGTGAGCAGCGCAAGGTTGATCAGCGCGAGGACGTTGTCGACGGCGTTGTGGTGCTCGGTGATGCCCAGCGTCCAGCACAGCTGCGCCCGGTCGGCGCGCGCGTAGACGTGCGCCAGCTCGCGGATCGCCTCCGCGGGCACTCCGGTCTCGGCCTCGGCCGCCTCGAGCGTCCAGGGCTCGACCGACGCGGCGAACTCCTCGAAACCGGTGGTTGCGCGCTCGACGAACGTGGTGTTCACCAGACCCGAGTGGATGATCTCGCGGGCGATCGCGTTCGCGAGCGGGATGTCCGTGCCGACGTGCAGGCCGAGCCAGCTGTCGGCCCACCGCGCCGAACTGGTCCGCCGCGGGTCGACCACGTAGAGCTTCGCCCCGTTACGCACGCCCGCCAGGAGGTGGTGGAAGAAGATCGGGTGGGTCTCCCTGGCGTTGGAACCCCAAAGGATGATGACGTCGGTGTCCTCGATCTCCGCGTACGAGGAAGTGCCGCCACCCGCACCGAATACCGTCGCCAGACCGACGACGCTCGGCGCGTGTCAAGTGCGGTTACACGAGTCGATGTTGTGCGAGCCGATGACCTCGCGAGTGAACTTCTGCGCGATGTAGTTCATCTCGTTGGTGGCCTTCGAGCACGAGAACATCCCGTAGGTGTCCGGACCGTGCGCATCCACCGCACGCCGGAACCCCTCGGCCGCGCGGTCGAGCGCCTCGTCCCACGACGCCGGTCGCAGCTCCCCGCCCTCGCGTACGAGCGGCTGCGTCATCCGGGTATAGCGGTCGTTCTGCTTGCCCTTCACGGCTTCCTCCCTCGTGACTTGCGGCTAGTACGACAGCTAGGCGACCGGGACACTCGTGGCCTTGCGGGCCAGCAGGTCGGTCGCAGCGTAGATGCTTCGCAGCGTGGGCACCGGCACGCCGTGCAGATCGGCCATCTCCACGACGGCGCCGATGATCGGCTCGATCTCCAGCGCCTTTCCGGTTTCCAGGTCCATCAGCGTCGAGGTCTTGTGATGGCCGACACGCTCGGCCCCGGCCAGCCGCTTCTCGATCGAGATCTGGGGCTTGCAGCCGGCGGCCTCGGCAACGCTGAGGGCCTCACGCATCATCGACCTGACGAGCTCCCGCGTGCCATGGTGGGCGCAGATCTCGGCCATCGTCCCCCGGGTGAGCGCGCTCAACGGGTTGAACGCGATGTTGCCCATCAGCTTGATCCAGATCTCGTCGCGAAGGTCCTCCTCTACGGGACACTTCAAACCGCCTGCGACCATTGCATCACTGAAGGCCCGGCAGCGGGAAGAGATCGTACGGTCGGGTTCGCCGATAGGGAACCGCGTCCCCTCCATGTGCCGGATGACCCCGGGGGAGGCGATTTCGGTCGAGGAGTACACCACGGCGCCGATGGCCCGCTCGACCGGCAGCACCCTACTCACCGCGCCGCCCGGGTCGATGGTCTGGAAGCGGTAGTTCTCGAACGGGCCCGGGAAGCCGTGGAAGTACCACCACGGGATGCCGTTCTGCGCGGCGATCAGCGCGGTGTCCTCGTGCAGCAGCGGCTCGAGCAGCGGCCCGGCGAGCGCGTACTGGTGCGCCTTGAGACCGAGGAAGACGTAGTCGACCGGTCCGATCTCCCGGGAGTCGTCGGTCGCATGGCAGCGTGCGACGAAATCGCCGCGCGGGCTCAGCACGCGCACCCCGTCGCGGCGCAGGGCCTCCAGATGCTTCCCGCGCGCGATGAGGTGAACGTCTGTGCCGCCGCGGTGCAGAGCCGCACCGACGTAGCCACCGATGGCGCCGGCTCCCAGAACGGCGACCTTCGCCATGCCGGATCCTCCTCCATTGTCTATCGCATACAGTATGCGCCACCTGGTGCCACGTCAACGGCTGCCACCCTGCCATCGCCCCATCACGGTCCGGTCGGCGATCACGTTCGGCGATCACCTCCGATGATCAAGTTCAGTGGCGGGACGCGTCCAGGGGTGCTGGAGGCTCGGCACGGTAGCCGGCCCGGAGCCTGACGCGTCGTGGGTGAAGCCGCGCATCCCGGATATTGGCTCTTGTATACTAGAAACAATCGCAGCCTGTACGTTCACACTGGTCGTCACTGCGGATCGCGAGGTTTCCGTGACCGACAGCCCAGCGCCGCGCCTCTCGACCGGCGTCGCCCCGAGCGTCCCGGGCGGCATCGGGGGAGGACCCCCGCGGCGCGTCGAACGCCCCGCGCCGCTGCGCCAGGCGGTCTACGACGCGCTGGTCGAGCTCGTCGTGACCGGCGTCCTGCAGCCCGGGCAGCACCTGGTGGAGAAGGAGCTCGCCGAGCATCTCGGGGTGAGCCGCCAGCCGGTCCGTGAGGCGCTCCAGAGGCTGCAGACCGAGGGCTGGGTAGACCTGCGTCCCGGGCAGGGCGCGTTCGTCCACGTCCCCACCGAGCAGGAGGCCGACCAGCTCCTCGCCGTCCGTGCTCTGCTGGAGACCGAGTCGGCCCGGCTGGCCGCGGCCGCGGCCACACCGGAGCGTGTCGAGTGGCTCCGTGGCGTGTGGCACGAGGGCCAGGAGGCACTCGACGCGGGCGACGTCGAGCGCGTGGTCGGCCTCAATGCGAGGTTCCACGCCTACGTGACCCAGATGTCCGGCAATGCGGTGCTGGCCGAGCTCATCGCCCTCGTCGAGCGGCGGGTGCGCTGGTACTACACGCCTATCGCCAGATTCCGCGGCCGGGAGTCCTGGGCCGAGCACGCCGAGCTCATCGAGGCCTTCGCGGGCGGCAACGGCGAGGACGCCGGTACGATCATGCGCCGGCACACGGAGCACACCCGGGTCGCCTACCACGGCCAGCGGGCGAGCGCCTGAACGCGCCCGGCCGTCATCGCCCGTAGGCCGTCTCGAAGCTCTTCGAGTCGGGCAGGGTGTGCGCGACCCGGGGCCGACCCGGCTGGTGGAGCAGGCGGGTCAGGACCGCGCCGACGATCGCGAGGGAACCCGCCAGCAGGTAGGCACCGCGGTACCCGGTCGCCGTGATCACGGAGGCCGCAAGGCCGATGCCCGCCACGCCACTGACCAGCTTGGCGCTGTAGACGACTCCGAAGTTCACCCCGTTGTTGGTCTCGCCGAAGTAGTCGGGCACGAGGCCGGCGAACAGCGGGTGGAAGGCGCCCCCGCCGAGCCCGGCGAGGAAGGCGAAGGCGAGGAGCAACGGGGCACTGCGCTGCTCGCCCGCGACGAGCAGACCCAGTTGCGCCAGCCCAAGCACCAGCAGCACCACGGTGAGCGTCCCCCGGCGGCCGAGCCGGTCGGAGACCCAGCCCACGAACGGCCGGCCCGCGCCGTTGACGACCGCGAGCACCCCCATCGACGTCGCGGCGACGAACGGCCCGAAGCCGCTCTCGTGGGCGAAGGCCACCTGGTAGGCGACGCCGAACAGCGACACTCCGCTGACGAAGATCAGGATCACATACATCAGCGGCAGCATCCCGCTGCGGAGCGCCTCGAGCGGCGCGTACTGCCGCACGGCGGGCGGGTTCTTCGCCAGACTGCGGTTGGACGTGCGGTCCAGCGCCCACGTCTGCGGGTCGATGTGCGGCGGCCACCAGTTCTTCGGCGGGTCCCGGTAGAGCAGCCCGCAGGCGGCGACGACGGCGAAGATCACGATCCCCGCGACGTCGAGAATCGCGACGTAGTTGCCGGTGCTGCCCGCGTAGCCGAACAGGAAGATGAAGGGTACGGCGCCGTAGGCGAAGCCGCCGGTCACGAAGCCCACCAGCGGACCCCGTCGCTCGGGGTACCACTTGCCGACCATGTTCAGCGACGTGGCGTACACCAGGCCGCAGCCGACCCCACCAAGCACCGAGTACCCCAGCACCACCAGGGCGAGCACTGCGGTGTGCGCGATAGTGAGGACGCCGGCCAGGCACAGCAGGGCGCCCGCGAGCATCGCCGTCCGCGCCGAGAGCACGCCGCGGTCCCGCAGACGCGCCACCGGGTAGGCGACGCCACCCTGGAAGACCGCCCAGATCGCGAGCACCCAGAAGGCCTGGGCGAGGCTCCAGCCGTGCGCCTGCGCGATGGTCTGCGCCATGGCGCCGTAGCCGTACTGGAAGACCCCGGCGGCCATCATCGCGACCCAGGGCAGCCACAGCATCCATGCCCGGGAGCGGCCCATGATCTGGTGCGGCGTCTCACCGACCCGGTAGGCACGACCGTAGAAGTCCCGGACGTCGCGATGACTCATCTCCGGCCTCTCCTTCGTTCGTGATCCCCAGCGGACCGCCGTAGGGACGCGGTTTCGCCCGCGGTTGGGCAATATTGCATACAGCGGACTGCATACTGTATGGAGACTCTTGGTCTCTACGTCTACCGCACGGGAATAGGGATGTCCATAGCCCAGACCAGTCCGTGGACCGGTCCTCCCGGCCGGTACGGAGAACCCGGTACGGAGAGGGGGTGGGCCGACCCCTTCGGGAGCGCAGCGTCAGGGGCGGCGGGCCGGGCGCTTGGCCGGCCGCTGCGTGCGCGCGCGCTTGGCGGCCTTGCGGCGCTCGATGCTCGCGGCCTGCTTCAGGTACCCGCCGACGTACTGCTCGGCCTTCGGGTTGTGGTGCCTGATGTACACCCACCAGATGGGCGCGAGGTGCTCGTGCAGCCAGATGAAGCCGACGCCGAAGCCCACGCTGAGCAACGCCTGGTACCCGAGGAAGGGGATCAGCGCGTCCGGCAGCTCGATCGGCTGCCCCAGCATCGCGTCGAGGGTCACCTCGTGCACCAGGCGGGCCGCCGGGAAGATCGGCACCCAGTACAGCGCCGCCGGGGCCACGCCACCGAAACGGACGCGGCCCGCGGCGAGCAGTGCGTTGTAGCCCGCGCCGCCGAGCGCCAAGGGGGTGGCAAGCCCCAGGGCACTGGCGAGCACGTAGCTGGCGGGCAGGCCGGCCAACGCGGCCAGCCCGCCCGCCATACCACCGGCGGCCAGCCCGATGACAAACCCCGGGAGCAAGAGCTCCGCCCGGTTCCTCACAGGATTCATGGCAACAATCCGGTCATCGATATCGGGTCATCAGTCCAGCACGGCCCCGAACCTGAACAGGCTGTAGAACAGCATGCCGAGGTAGAACACCGCACCGAAAGCGATGATCGCGTTTGTCACGATGTTCGGCCTGATCTTCTTGGGCAGCAGCAGGTTGTTCACCAGCAGCAGCACAATGCAGTAGGTCCCCATCGAGAACGCGGACAGGAACGCCAGGGTATCCAGGATCGCCGTCGGTCCATCGGCCGGGCCGAACAACAGGATCAGGATGCCGAAGGCGATGACGCCCCACAGGAACATGAAGTAGAGGTGGGACATCTTGAACTTCTTCGCGCCCGGGATGAAGTAGTACGTGATGTCGGCCTGGCCGCGGGAGAAGGCGTCGAAGAGCCCGAGGCTCGACTTCCACGCGACGAGGGCGATGAACCCGAAGAAGAACACGCCGAGCAACGGCCCGCCGGCCGCGGAGAAGGAGTCCGCCATGGCCTGCAGCGAGGCGTCCTCCTCACCGGCCTCGATGAGCTGCCGCACCTCGGGGTTGCGGTCCGCAGCGGAGGTGGCCAGCACCGTGAAGACGATGGTCACCAGCATCGTGATGCCCCAGAAGAGCAGGATGGCGTCGTTCCAGACCCAGCGCCGCCAGCCCTGCCACTTCTTCATCTCGTCGGGGCTCTCGGTGTCGAACATGAACCCGCGCGAGGGCATCGTCTCCTCTTCGCCGGCGTGCGTGAGACCCCGGATCTTCGGCAGGTACACGCCCATGCCCGCGCCCTTGTCACGCAGGTAGAGGGTGTACCACATCTGCTGCATACCCGAGGGGCCGGCGAAGGCGATGGAGCCGACGACGATCGGGAACCACGCCGCGGTCATCATCTGGTCCGGGATGTACCCGAAGGCGAACATCCCGGTGAGGGTGTCCACGAGGTCCGACATCGTGCCCACGAGCGCTGCCACGATCGCCGAGCCGACGACCAGGATGCCGATGAGAACCGAGAGCAGGTTCTCGAGCAGGTTGTAGACGACCTTCGCGAAGGTGAACACCAGACCGATGGCGATCAGCCCGATGATCGCGGAGACCATCCACGGGATGCCGGTGATCGACTCCAACGCCAGGGCGCCACCCGACACGTGGCCCGGCCAGATGTAGGTCAGCAGGGCCACAACGAAGAAGAACCACATGAGTGGCTTGAACACCCGTGCGGCGCCGAAGAAGATGCTCTCCCCTGTCGCCATCGCGTAACGGGACATCTCCAGCATGACGACGGCCTGCAGGGTGACACCGATCAGGAACAGCCACCGGATCTCGGGCCCGAAGAGCACGACGAGGCGGGGCCACATGTAGGTCTCGCCGAGGCCCACGCCGAGCGCGACGAGGACCATGGCGGGACCGATGATGTGAATCGTCGGGGGGGCGTCCGGCAACGGGCGGATGGGCATCGGATCCTGCTTGCCCGCATGCCAAACCCTCTCCCCGGTCGGGGCGGCTGTCCCGGCGCCCGACGATCTCTCTGGGGTCTGTTCAACGTCCACAGGTCACTCTCCTCAGATCAGGATCGATACCCCCGCTGTACTGCCTGCTTCCGCTCTCATATCCGGACTGTGCGGAAACCCTTCCCCGTACGTTCGGGGCGTGCCCCTGTTCCCCTTTCGCTCCGCTATCGGAGACGCTTTCGGTTGGGATCGGGGTGGGGCGGGCGTCCCGGCGCCCGGCCCACCCCGAGGTTCAGTTGTTGACCAGCCCCGCGTTGCGGGCCCACCGGTACTTCGCGCCGAGCACCTCGACGGGTCGCTCGGTGGTGTACGGGTAGGCGACGATCCCGCGGTCGAACAGGTAGTCGCTCGCCTCCTCGACTTCGACGTCGCCGGACAGCGACGCGACCACC
This sequence comes from Streptomycetales bacterium, assembly GCA_050699195.1. Classification (GTDB taxonomy): domain Bacteria; phylum Actinomycetota; class Actinomycetes; order JBOHCZ01; family JBOHCZ01; genus JBOHCZ01. The sequence goes on along the minus strand of JBOHCZ010000192.1, from coordinate 3,160 downwards.
GGCTTGTCGATCCCCTTCGCCCGGCACTCCTCGACCACGTCGGCGACCAGCTCGGCGAAGACCATCGGGGGGGTCACGATCGTGTGCCAGTAGCCGAGGATCAGCGCGTGGATGCGGTCGTCCTCGAGCCCGAGCTTGATGGTGTTCCGGTAGGTCGCCGGCGGCTCGCCGCCGGTGATGTCGATGGGGTTGCCGGCCGCGCCGAAAGGCGGGATGTAGGCGCGGAACGCCTCGTCGAGGTCCGGGGGGATCGTCATGAGGGTGAGGTCGCTGTCGACGCAGGCGTCGGAGAGCAGCACCCCGGAGCCACCGGCACCAGTGATGATGACGACGTTCTCCCCCTTCGGGGTGGGTAGCAGTGGCAGGCTGCGCGCATACTCGAGCATCTCGTTGAGCCCGGGCGCACGTACGACGCCACTCTGGCGGAGGATATCTTCGTAGACCTTGTCGTTGCCGGCAAGGGCACCGGTGTGGGAACTTGCGGCCCGAGCCCCCATGTCTGTACGGCCGGCCTTCAGGACGACCACCGGCTTTTGCCGCGATACCCGTTTCGCGACCTGGGCAAACGCACGCCCGTCCTTCAGGTCCTCCAGGTGCATGGCGATGCACCGGGTGTTGTCGTCCTGCTCGAAGAAGGTGAGTAGGTCGTCCTCATCGATGTCGGACTTGTTCCCTACGCCCACGATTGCCGATACGCCCATCTTTGTCGTACGACTGAAGCCCAGGATCGCCATCCCGATGCCACCGCTCTGCGACGACAGCGCCACGCTGCCCTTCACGTCATAGGGCGTGCAGAACGTCGCACAGAGATTCTCGGGCGTGTAGTAGTAGCCGTAGATGTTGGGACCGAGCACGCGGACGCCGTGCCGCCGCGCGACCGCGACGGCCTCGTCCTGCAGTTCCTGGTTGCCCGTCTCGGCGAACCCGGAGGGTATCAGGATGGCCCCCGCGACCCCCTTCTCGCCGACCTGCTCCAGCGTCGCGGGAACGAACTTGGCCGGCACGGCGAACACCGCGACGTCGACCTCGCCCGGCACGTCCGTGATGCTCTTGTAGGCCTTGCGCCCCAGGATCTCGTCGGCCTTGGGGTTCACCGGGTAGATCTCGCCCGCGTAGCCCCCGTTGACGAGGTTCTTCATCACGGAGTTGCCGATCTTCCCGTCCTCGGAAGAGGCCCCGATGACGGCGACCGAGCGCGGCTTCATGATGCGGTTCATCGCCCGCAGGATCTCCTCCTGCGAGAAGCGCTCGACCGGCACTGCGGCATGCTCGTCGACGAGGATGCGCACGTCGACGGCGGTCGCGCCGCCCGGCGTCGCGAGCACCGGGTTGAGGTCGACCTCGGCGAGCTGCGGGAATTCGGTCACGAGGTCGGAGACCCGCCGGATGACGTCGGCGAGCTTCTCCTTGTCGACGGCGGGCCGCCCGCGCACGCCGTCGAGGACCTCGTGGGCGGCGATGCCCTCGACCATCGAACGCGCCTCGTCCTGCGAGGTCGGCGCGAGACGGAACGTCACGTCCTTGAGGACCTCGACGAGAATGCCGCCGAGACCGAAGGCCACGATCTTGCCGAACGTCGGGTCGGTGGTCGCCCCGACGATGACCTCCTGACCCGACGTCAGCATCTGCTGCACCTGGACACCGGTGATCGTCGCGTCGGCCTGGTAGGCCTTCGCGGTGTCGACGATCTTCGTATAGCCCTCCCGGACCGCCTCGGCGCTGTCCAGGCCGACGAGCACGCCGCCCGCCTCCGTCTTGTGCAGGATGTCCGGGGAGACGATCTTGCAGACGACCGGGAATCCGATCTCCTCGGCCAGCTTCACCGCGTCGTCGGCGGACGTCGCGAGCCCCTCGCCGGGCGCCGCGATGCCGTAGGCGTCACAGACCTTCTTGCCCTCCAGCGAGGTCAGCGACGTCCGGCCCTCGGCGCGGACCCTGTCCAGAACGTCCTGGACGGCCTGGCGGTCGTAACCCATTCCTTCTCCTTCTCGCTTCCTTCTCGCACGGCACGGGCTCGGGACCGGGCGGCGTCAGATGACGCCGCCCGTCCGCAACCCCGCGATCTCCTCGCGGTCCATGCCCAGCTCGCCGTAGATCAGCTCGTTGTGCTCGCCAAGCAGCGGCGATCGCTCGACCTGCACCGGGGAGTCGGACAGCTTGATCGGGCAGCCTACGGTCTTGAACTCGCCGCGCCCAGGGTGGTCGACCGGCACGATCATGTCGAGATCGGCGAGCGTCTGGTCCTCGATGAGCTCCCTGGTGGACAGGATCGGGCCGCACGGGATGTTGTGGGAGTTGAGCTCCTCCATGACCTCCCACTTGGTGTGCTGCTGGGTCCACTCCTCGATGAGCGCGAAGACCTTGTCGAGCTTGGGCAGCCGGGCCTGCGGCGTGTTCCACTCGGGGTCCTCGGCGAGCTCGGGGCGGCCCATGAGCTTGGTCAGCGGCTCCCAGCCCGGAGGCTGGATGATCACGTAGATGTAGTCGTTGGGTCCGCCCGGCGCGCAACGCACCGCCCAGCCGGGCTGCCCGCCGCCCGAGGCGTTACCGGACCTGGGCACCTCGTCGCTGAAGCTCTCGTTCGGATACTCGCCGAGCGGGCCGTGGGTGAGTCGCTGCTGGTCACGCAGCTTCACCCGGCAGAGGTTGAGCACAGCCTCCTGCATCGCGACGTTCACCCGCTGGCCGCGGCCGGTGCCCACCCGCTGGTAGAGCGCGGCGAGGATCCCGGCGACGAGGTGGATGCCCGTCCCGGAGTCACCGATCTGCGCGGCGGTCGCGGTCGGCGGGCCGTCCTCGAAGCCGGTAGTGCTCATCGACCCGCCCATGGCCTGGGCAACGACCTCGTAGGCCTTGAAGTCGCGGTAGCGGCCCGCACCGAACCCCTTGATCGAGGCGTAGACGAGTCGCGGGTTGATCTCCTGCAACCGGTCCCAGCTGAAACCCATCCGGTCGACGGCACCGGGGCCGAAGTTCTCGACCAGGACATCCACCCGTTCCACGAGCTCGGTGAAGATCTCTTTGCCACGCTCCGACTTCATGTTGAGCGTGATGCTGCGCTTGTTGCAGTTCAGCATCGTGAAGTAAAGGCTGTCGACGTCAGGCAGGTCACGAAGCTGTTGCCGCGTGATGTCGCCAGTCGTCGCCTCGAGCTTGATCA
>JBOHCZ010000191.1:0-18523 GCA_050699195.1 Streptomycetales bacterium | reverse complement strand
CTGCTCGAGGTACGCGCCGCGCACCGGCGGTTCGGCGCCCTGCGGGCCCTCGACGGCGTCGACCTGACGGTCCGGGAGGGGTCGATCACCGGGCTCATCGGGCCCAACGGGTCGGGCAAGACGACGTTGTTCAACCTCGTCACGGGCACCATGTCCGCGGACTCGGGGCAGATCCTGCTCGACGGCGGACGCATCGACGGGCTCCCGGCGTGGAGCCGGGCGCACCGCGGCCTCGGCCGCACCTTCCAGCTCACCCGCCTGTTCAACAGCATGACCGTCCTGGAGAACGTGGTCGCCCCGCTGCCGGCCTTCTCCTGGCACACCCTGCGTGCCGACGCCGTCTCGGGAGCGGAGGCGGAGCGGGCACGTGAGCTGCTGTCCTTCGTCGGGCTCGAACGGCTCGCCGGCCAGCCGGCCGGCACGCTGTCCTACGGGCAGCGCAAGCTCGCCGAGCTGGCCCAGGTACTCATGCTCCAGCCGAAGATGATCCTCCTCGACGAGCCCGCCGGGGGCGTCAACCCGAGTCTGGTCAACCGGCTGGTGGAGATCATCCGCGACCTCAACCGGCAGGGCGTCACGTTCCTCCTCGTCGAGCACAGCATCCCGATGGTGCTCGACCTCTGCGACCCCGTCGCCGTGCTGTGCCGGGGCCGGATCATCGCGGAAGGGCCCCCGAGCCTGGTGCGCTCCGACCCGGCCGTCCTCGACGCCTACCTGGGGGAGCCGGCCGACGAGCGGACCCTGGTGGAGGCCGCCAGGGAAGGGCCGGGCGAGCGATGCTGACGCTGCGCGGGGTGTACGCCGGATACGGCGGTGGCGACGTGCTCCAGGGACTCGACCTCACCGTCGCGCAGGGCTCCGTGACGTGCATGGTCGGGCCGAACGGCGCCGGCAAGTCGACAGTGCTCCGGGTGGCCAGCGGGCTGCTCCCGCCCCGCCGCGGCGAGGTGGCGCTGAACGGCGAGGCCATCACGCACCTCGGCCCGGCCGAGGTGCTCTCCCGCGGCGTCGCCCAGGTGCCGCAGACCCAGGCGCTGTTCCCGCACATGAGCGTGCACGAGAACGTCCTGCTCGGCGGTTACCTGATCCGCGGCGACAGGCGGCTGCTCGCGCAGCGGTACGAGAAGGTCGCGGAGCTTGTGCCGCTGGTCCGGGAGCGCTCGCAGGTCCGGGCCGGCAACCTGTCGGGCGGGCAGCGCCGCATGGTCGAGATCGGCCGGACGCTGATGCTCGACCCCACGGTGGTGCTGCTCGACGAGCCGTCGCTCGGGCTCGACCCCAGGGGCCTGGCCGCGGTGGTCCGGCTGGTACGGCGGATGAACGAGCAGGGCAAGACCATCCTGCTGGTCGAGCAGAACGCCCGGCTCGGCCTGGCGATCTCGTCGCACGGACTCGTCCTCGAGGGTGGCCGCCTCCGGCTCGAGGGCGCCGCAGGCGCGATCCTCGACAACCCCGAGATCTCCCAGCTCTACCTGGGCGGGGCGGCGACCGGGCAGGACGGCAAGCCGGCGGACGCTCAGCCCGGGAACGCTCAGCCAGCGGACGCTCAGCGGGCCAGCCAGCCGCCGTCGACCGGCAGCACCGCGCCGTGAATGTAGGCAGCAGCGTCTGAGGCGAGGAACACCGCCGCGCCCGAGACGTCCGGCGGCTGCCCCCACCGGCCGGCCGGGATGCGCTCGAGGATGGCCGCATAGCGCTGCTCGTCGCTCCACAGGGCTTCGGTGTTCCCGGTCTCGGTGTATCCGGGGGCGATCGCGTTGACGTTGACGCCCCGCGCGGCCCACTCGTTCGCGAGCGCCCGGGTCACTCCGATGACACCGTGCTTCGCGGCGACGTAGCCGGGGACCCTGAACCCGCCCTGGTACGACAGCACAGAGGCGATGTTGACGATCCGCCCGGAGCCCTGCCGGAGGAAGTGCCGCCCGGCCGCCTGCGAGAGCGCGTACAGGGCGGTCAGGTCCACTGACACGATGCGCGCGAAGTCGACGACGCGGTGGTGCTCGACATCGTCTCGGTGGATGGCGCCCGCGTTGTTCACCAGGATGTCGAGGCCCCCGAGGCGGCCGACCACGTCGTCGAGTACAGCCGCGCAGCGCTGCTCGTCGGCGTCGGCGAGATCCAGCGGGACGTGCACCGCCCGCCGCCCGGCGGCCGTCGCGTCCCGCATCGCCGCCGCCGGATCGCTACGGCACACGTACGCGACGTCGGCGCCCGCCTCGGCGAGCCCCCGCGCGATGGCGCGGCCGATCCCGGTGTTGGAGCCGGTCACCGCGGCGACCTTGCCGTCCAGCCGGAAGAGGTCGAGAACGGTCATGCCGCCCTACTCTGCCGCACGCCGATGCCCGGACGCCCCCGGCCCTGCGGCGGTGAACGCGCGACGAAGCAACGCCCGAGACAGAAAGTAACCGCCGACCGCGCCACCCACCCCGCCAGCATTCTCCGGGAGACTCACTCCCCCGGCCAGGAAGCGGCCGGCAGCGGCCCCGGTTAACAGTGCGAACACCGGCACGAATCCCAGCAGTGCCCTCGCCTGGCGTCGTGGCCAGCGGCTGCCTTCTGGTCCGCCACTCGCGGACTCGTGAGAACGGTCGTGCGTCACGGTCGCCTCCGAGTGCTCCGCCGCCTGAGTTGGGCAGGGTCATGCCAGCCCGAGCGCGCCGCCGTGCCATTCCGGCCAGCGGCCACCTGACCACGAGCCGTGCGGCCAACTGGCCACGGCCCCGGCGGCCAAGTGACCACACTCTTGCGTTGCGTGCCCTGCCGGACGCGCTTCCAGGACGAATGGAGACCATCGAACTCTGGCCCTTCTCGCAAGGTGAGGTCGATGGCACGCCCGGCCGTTTCGTCGACGCCGCCTTCGCCCATGGTCCGGACCTCGCACATTCGTCGAGCCTACGTCGCCGGGACCATCTCGAACGGGTCGTCCGTGGTGGATATCCCGAAGCCGTACGCCGCGCGCCCCGTCGCCGGTCCGCGTTCTTCGACTCCTACCTCACGACCCTGACCGAGCGAGACGTCGCCGAGCTGTCCGCGATCCAGCGGCGGAGCGAGCTGCGCCGGCTGCTGGCCATGCTGGCCGGCCGATCGAGATCCCGGCTTGGTCGACCGGTCACACCCGGCGCGCAGTGGGCACACGGAAGCTGGCTTACGTGGACTCCGGCTTCGCCTGCCATCTGCTGGTCCAGGACCTCAGACGGCTCGGCGAGCCCGACGGAGCCGCTGGGCCGATGGTCGAGAACTTCGTCCTGATGGAGCTGGCACGGCAACTCACCTGGAGCGACGAGCGCGCCCTCCTGTACCACTACCGCACGAAGGACAAGACGGAGGTGGATGCCGTACTCGAGACAGTCGACGGCCGTGTTGTGGGCGTCGAGGTGAAGGCGGGCTCCACAGTACGAGCCGAGGATCTAGCCGGCCTGCGGCACCTCGCCGAGCGTGTCGGGCCATGGTTCGTCGCCGGATACGTGCTCTACACCGGGCAGCAGACGTTGCCGTTCGGCCACCGGCTGCGCGCTCTGCCGATCGACGCCCTCTGGCGGATGGCCCCGTGAACCCACCCGGCGACCCGGCGGGCTCTGCGTTCGCGTGGCGCGGCAGGGAGCCGCGCGGTCAGCGCCGCAGGCTCGAGGCCCGCACGTTCACGTGCACGGGCAGCGTCACTGATTCGGACGGCTCGCCCTTCAGCAGCTTCAGCAGGCGCTGCAGGGCGAGTTGGCCGATCCCCTCAACAGGATGGTGAACGCTGGACAGCGGAACGGGGAGCCGCGATGCGAGCGGAATGTCGTTGTAGCCGACCACGGCGACGTCGGTCCCGATGCGAAGGCCCGCGTCGCGGATGGCAGCCATGGCACCCACGGCGATGAGGTCGTTCACCGCGAAGATGGCGGTGGGCGGCGCGCCGAGGGACAGCAGCCGGCGGGTCCCTCGCACACCGTCGTCCACATCCGGCCCCGACTCCACGATCAGTCCGGGGTCCGAGGCGACCTCCGCCTCGGCCAAGGCATCCCGGTATCCCTGCGTCCGATCGGCGGCCGTGGCGGCGTACGCGCCTCCGGCGATGACCCCGATGCGGCGATGCCCGGCCGAAAGGAGGTGCCGGGTGGCTTGCCTCCCGCCCTGGCGGTCGTCGCCGCGGACGACCGGATGACTGCCGACGGCACGGTTGGCGAGCACGAACCGCACGCCACGGCGCTGGAGTTCGTCCAGGTACTTCTGGTCGCTCAGGCGGGCGGTCGTGATGATGAACCCGTCGACACGGCGACCCTCCAGAAGCTGCACCCGGCGGCGCTGCTCGGCGCCGTCATCTCCGGTGCTCGCGACCAGTACCTGGTAGCCGGCGCGGGTGGCGGCGGCGTCGATGGCTTCGAAGATCATCGCGAGCACCATGTCGGTCAGCCTCGGCAGCAGCACCCCGATCGTGCGGGTGCGCTGGGTGCGCAGGCTGGCCGCCCACGGATCGACGAAGTAGCCGATGTCGCGGGCGGCCGAGCGGATCGTCTCCGCCGTCTCGGGTGACGCCCATCGGGGATCCTTGCCGCTCAGCACTCGCGAGACGGTGGACTTGTGCACACCTGCCCGCTCGGCGACCTCCCGCATCGTCGGGCGGCGTCGTGTCCGGGGATGCGCCTGATTCGAGCTGACTTCCACCGCGTTCAGCCTCATCCTTGACAGGACGCAATCGGTTGCGACACGGTAACACGACCCTTTGCGCAGGTTGCTCAGGACAGGACGGCCAGACACCCACCGGGACGAGGTGGTAGGGCGATGATCGCACCGCGGGTCGGCCGTCCGCGCCTGCGGAGGGACCTGGAGACGCCAGCCACCTTCGGTGCCGTCGCCGCCCGTGGTGCCGCCACCGGCTCATGCTCTCGCACGCCGTCAGGGACGGCACCCGACCCGGAGGGACAACATGGATCTGCGCGATGATGCCCGTGGGATGGCCGACGAGCTGACCGCCTTGCGCCACGCCCTGCACCGCGAGCCGGAGGTCGGACTCGACCTGCCACGGACGCAGGAGAAGGTGCTCGAGGCCATCGGCGGCCTGCCTCTCGAGGTTTCCACGGGCCGGTCCCTGACCTCGGTGACCGCCGTGCTTCGCGGCGGCCACCCCGGCCCGGTGGTGCTGTTACGCGGTGACATGGACGCGCTGCCCGTCCAGGAGCGGATCGACGTACCGTTCCGCTCCCAGGTCGGCCAGACCATGCACGCCTGCGGCCACGACCTCCACACCACGATGCTGGTCGGGGCCGCCCGCCTGCTCTCCGCGCAACGGGAGAAGCTCGCGGGCAGTGTGATCTTCATGTTCCAGCCGGGTGAGGAGGGGTACGACGGCGCGCGGCTGATGCTCGAGGAAGGCGTGCTCGACGCCGCGGGCGATCGGCCGGTCGCAGCTTATGCGCTCCACGTGTCCTCGGCGCGCTGGCCGCAGGGGATGTTCGCCACCCGGCCCGGGCCGCTGCTCGCCGCCTCGGACCGGCTCAGCGTGACCGTGCGCGGCGAGGGCGGCCACGGCTCCGCGCCGCACCAGGCCAAGGACCCCGTTCCGGCTGCGTGCGAGATGGTGACGGCGCTGCAGACGTTCCTGGGCCGCAGCATCGACGCCTTCGACCCCTCGGTGCTCACGGTGGGCACGTTCCACGCCGGCACCCGACCCAACATCATCCCGGACCAGGCACACTTCGAGGCCACCGTGCGGACCTTCCGTCCGCAGGTCCAGGACGTGATCGCCACGGGCGCGCCGCGGGTGTGCGAAGGGATCGCCGCGGCTCACGGGCTCGAGGTCGACGTCCGTTACCACGTGGAGTACCCGGTCACGGTGAACTCCGAGGAGGCCGCCGCCTACACCGGTGAGGTTGTCGCCGATCTGTTCGGCGGTGACCGCTTCGAGGTGTCGGAGAACCCGCTCACCGGCTCCGAGGACTTCTCCCGGGTCCTGGACAGCGTGCCCGGTGCCATGGTCTTCCTCGGGGCGGTGCCCGACGGCACGTACTACGAAAACGCCCCCTACAACCACTCGCCCTACGCGGCCTTCGACGACGCGGTGCTCCCCGACGGCACCGCTCTCTACGCCGAGCTCGCCGCCCGTCGCCTCGCCGCAACCGCGTGACGACCGGCCATGGAGGCATCGCGCGCCCGATGGCGCGTGAGCTACGACCGAACCGACCGACCTAGAGAGGGCACCAGAATGGCATCCCCTCAGATCTCTTCTCGATGGCTTCCGCGGCGCTGCCGGCGGAATGCGGCGGGGGCTCTTCTCCTGGCCACCACCCTCGCCGCGGCCTCCTGCACGACGGGTGGTTCCGGAGAGCCGGGCGGCGGCTCGACGGACAAGACGTTCGACATCGCCATCGGCATCGACCTCGATACCCTCGACCCGGCCAAGATGACGACCACCACGGTGGCCAACGTCGTCGACTACAGCGTCGAGACGCTCACCGAGCTCGACAAGAAGGGGCAGACCCAGCCCGGTCTGGCGGAGTCGTGGGAGGTGGCCGGCGACGGCCAGACCGTTACGCTGCAGTTGCGCGAGGGCGCGACCTTCCAGGACGGTACGAAGCTCGACGCCGAGGCGGTGAAGTTCAACCTCGAGCGGCTCCTCGATCCCAAGATCGCGGTGCCGCAGCGGGCCCCGTACGAGGCGATCGAGAGCGTCGACACGGTCGGCGACATGGGCCTGCGGCTCAACCTCAGCCGCCCCGATCCAGCCCTGCCGTCCGCGCTCTCCGCGTCGACCGCGGGCATCATCTCACCTGCGTCGGTCGAGAAGCAGGGGAACAGCTACAACAACATCGTCCACCCCGTCGGCACCGGCCCCTACTCCTTCGCCTCGTACCAGAAGGGCGACCGGGTGGTGTTCGAGAAGAACGCCGACTACTGGGACCGCAAGCCGTACTACGAGCGGGTCGTCTTCCGCATCGTTCCCGAGGCCGCAACCCGGGAGAGCCTGCTGCGTGCGGGGCAGGCGGACATGATCGTGCTGCCGCCGGTCCCCGACCTGAAGGCGCTCCAGCAGAGCCCGGACACCAACGTGCTCTTGGCGCCCAGTGATCGCACCATCTTCATGGCCTTCAAGACGCCGCAGGCTCCGCTCGACGACCGTTCGGTGCGTCAGGCGATCAACTACGCCGTCAACAAGGACTCCCTCGTCAAGAACATCCTGTTCGGAGCCGCGGAGCCGATGGACGCTCCGGTGGCCTCCATGGTCGAGGGCTACTGCCCCGTAGGCAGCTACGACTACGACCCGGAGAAGGCCAAGCAGATGCTCGCCGACGCGGGGGTGAAGAAGCTCTCCTTGACCATCGGCACGCCGACCGGTCGCTACCTCCAGGACAAGCAGGCCGCGGATGCCGTCGCCGGGAACCTCAGGGACGTGGGTCTGGACGTCCAGCTCCGCACCATGGACTGGGCCTCCTATCTCGGGGCGATCAACGTCGCACCGCAGGACCAGAAGTTCGACACGCATGTCCTGGGATGGGCGCCGGCCTTCCCTGACGCGTCGCAGCAGATGCTGCAGTTCCGCACCGACCAGGGTTCGCCCGAAGGGCTGGCGACCTCCCACTACAGCAACAAGAAAGTCGACGCCCTGGTGGCCCAGGCCGACCAGGAACTGGACGAGCAGAAGCGCCGCGAGCTCTACTGCCAGGCCGAGAAGATCATCTGGAACGACGCGCCGTGGATCTTCCTCTGGGTGCAGAAGTTCCCGATCGCCTACTCGAGCGACGTGACAGGCATTTCCTACGTGCCCAACGAGAAGTTCGATGCGGTCTATGCCCGTCCGAAGAGCTAACCGACGGAGGCACCGCCCGTTGCTGGGTGAGTTGCTGACGGCTCTCGTGCGGGCCTGAGCGGAGGGCAGGGAGTGCGAGGGTTTGCCCTGTACATGGGTCGCCGGGCCGCGGCCTCGATAGTCACCCTTCTAGGGGTTGCTTTCATCGTCACGGCCCTCGTCCGGCTGCTGCCCGGCGATCCGGCCCGGGTGATCGCCGGGCTGCAGGCCAGCCAGGAGGATGTGGAGCGCATCAGGCAGCTGCTGGGCCTTGACCAACCACTCATGGTGCAGTATTGGCTGTTCCTGGACCACCTGTTCCACGGCAGCATGGGGATCTCCGCGCGCACCGGAAATCCCGTGCTGGCAGAGATCTGGGCGCGGCTCCCCTTCACGATCGAGCTCGCCATCGCGGGCACCGCCATCGGCGCGGTCGTGGGTGTCCTGATGGGCGTGGCCGCGGCGACCCACAGGGCCAGCCGGGTCGACCACATCCTGTCGTCGGTGGCCGTCATGGGCGTCTCGACCCCGGTGTACTGGCTCGGCCTCATGCTCATCGTCGTGTTCGCGGTGGAACTTCGGTGGCTTCCCGCTTCGGGCGCCGAGAGCCTGTCGAGCCTCATCCTGCCGTCGTTCACGCTCGGGGTGTTCTCGATCGCCCTGGTGTCGCGCATGACCCGGGCGAACATGCTCGACGTCCTGGGGCAGGACTATGTGCGGACGGCCGAGGCGAAGGGGCTCTCGGAGAAGGCCGTCATCTACAAGCACGGGCTGCGCAACGCCTTCATCCCGGTGCTCACGGTCATCGGGCTGCAGTTCGGCAACCTGCTCGGCGGGGCGGTGCTGACCGAGTCGGTGTTCGGGTGGCCCGGGATCGGGCGGCTGCTGATCGACTCGATCTTCGCCCGGGATCTGCCCATGGTCCAGGGGATCGTCTTCACCTACGCGGTGATGTTCACCATCGTCAACATCATCACCGATCTGCTGTACACCGTCGTCGATCCACGGGTGCGTCTGTATGAGTGAAGCGGCACGGGGACGAGGATACGAGGAACCGGCGGAGATATCCGTACGGCGACCTTGGATGCAGGCACTGCGGACGCTCACCCGGAACCGGGCCGCGGTCGCGGGTCTGGTGATCATCGCGATTCTGGGGCTCCTGGCGGTGGCCGCGCCGCTGTTCACACCCTATGACCCCGCACAGCAGAACCTGTCCGCCGCTCTGAACCCCCCATCGGCGGCCCACCTGCTCGGCACCGACAACCTCGGAAGGGACATCCTCACCCGGATCATCTACGGAGGCCGGATATCGCTGATGGTCGGGGTGCTCGCGGTCGCCCTCGCGGTGAGTATCGGGGTGCCGCTCGGTCTCCTCTCCGGCTATTTCGGCGGCTGGGTCGACATGTTGATCCAGCGCGTGGCCGACATCATGTTGTCCTTCACGACGTTCCTGCTCGCGCTGGCCCTGGTGGCCGTCCTCGGAGTGGGCCTGAAGAACGTGATCATCGCCGCCGGTGTCGGCGTCGTGCCGCAATTCATCAGACTGGCCAGGGGCATGGCGCTGTCGCTGCGGGAGCAGACCTACATCGAGGCCGCCAGGGCCTTCGGGGTCAGCGACCTGACGATCCTGCGCCGGCATGTGCTCAGAAACGGCCTCGCCCCGATCGTCGTGTACGCGACCCTCAACATCGGCATCACCATCCTGGTGGCCGCCGGCCTGGGTTTCCTCGGTCTTGGCGTACAGCCGCCCACGCCCGAATGGGGAACCATGCTCGGTGAAGGGCGCGAGTACATCTTCCACGCCTCCTATCTGGCGACGTTTCCCGGGCTGGTGATCTTCTTCGCCGTGCTCGGGTTCAACCTTCTCGGGGACGGGCTGAGAGACGCACTCGATCCGAGCCTGCAAACGTGATGTCTGGAACGCGGATGGGAGGGCCATTGTCGACACCGCTGCTGTCCATCAGGAACCTGGCGGTCGAGTTCCGTACCAATGACGGGGTCGTCCATGCCGTCGACCACGTCAACTACGACGTGTACCCGGGCGAGACGCTGGGGATCGTCGGCGAGTCCGGCTCGGGCAAGAGCGTCTCCGTGATGTCCCTGCTCAGACTCATTCCCGAACCGCCAGGGAGAATCGTCTCCGGTGAGGCGATCTTCAACGGCCGGAATCTGCTGGATATTCCGAAAAAGGAACTCCGGGACATCCGGGGGGATGACATCGCCATGGTCTTCCAGGACCCGATGACATCTTTGAATCCGGTGTTCAAGGTGGGTAGGCAGGTGGCCGAGGCGCTCAAGGCGCACGATCCCACGCTCAGCGGCGAGCAGGTCCGCGCCCGGGCGATCGAGCTGCTCGACATGGTGGGCGTTCCGCAGCCCGAGCGACGCTACGAGCAGTACCCTCACCACTACTCAGGAGGCATGCGGCAGCGGGCGATGATCGCGATGGCGATCGCCAACCAGCCGTCGGTGCTGATCGCCGACGAACCGACCACCGCGCTCGACGTCACGATCCAGGCACAGATCCTCAAGCTGCTCACGGCCGCCCAGCGGGAGACCGGGGCCGCGGTGATCCTCATCACCCACGACCTGGGGCTCATCGCCGAGATGGCGGACCGGGTGGTCGTGATGTACGCCGGTCACGTGGTCGAAACCGGAGACGTCGAGGACATCTTCCACAGTCCCCGCCATCCGTACACGTTGGGGCTGATGAACAGCCTGCCGCAGGCGGAGGCCAACGATGAATGGCTCCGCCCCATCCCCGGCAATCCCCCCAACCTGCTCAACGTCCCTCCCGGGTGCCCCTTCCATCCGCGCTGCCTGCTGTCGCAGGACAGGAGCATCTGCCGCACCGAGTTGCCGGTGCTGGCTCCGGCCGCGGGTCAGGAGGGGCATCTTTCCGCGTGCCATTTCTCAGACGAGCTGGCGGGTGAAACTGCGAGGATGCTGGCGACGGCGGAGAAGATGGCATGACGGCGACACAGCGCGAGAGCAGCGCCCGCGAACGCGCGGCCAAAGGTGAAGTGATTCTGCGCGTCGACGGTCTCACGAAGCATTTCCCCGTCAGCAAAGGCCTGCTGCGGCGGCAGGTGGGGGTGGTACATGCCGTCGACGACGTCAGCTTCGAGCTCGCCGCCGGGGAGACGCTCGGGATCGTGGGCGAGTCTGGCTGCGGAAAGACAACCCTGGGGCGTACTGTGCTGCGGCTCCTCGAACCGACGGGCGGACGCATCGAGTTCAAGGGGCGTGATATCACCCACCTCGACCGCCGGCAGATGCGCGAGTTGCGGCGGCACATGCAAATCGTGTTCCAGAACCCGTTCGCCTCTCTCGACCCTCGGATGTCGGTACGTGAGATCATCGCCGAGCCGCTCAGGGCGCACGACATCTTCGACGAGAGCGGCGGCCGGCGCCGGATTCGAGAGCTGATGGAGATCGTCGGCCTGAACCCCGCGCACGACGGCCGCTTTCCGCACGAGTTCTCCGGAGGGCAGCGCCAGCGCATCGGGATCGCCCGCGCTCTCGCCCTCAACCCGCAGCTTCTCGTGCTGGACGAGCCCGTCTCCGCCCTCGACGTCTCCATCCAGGCACAGGTGATCAACCTGCTCAGGAGGATCCAGCAGGAGTTCGGCCTGGCCTATGTCTTCATCGGCCACGACCTGACCGTGGTTCGCCACGTCTGCGACCGGGTCTCGGTGATGTACCTCGGCAAGTTCGTGGAGACCGGCACCCGTGACGACGTCTACGGCAGGCCGTGCCATCCCTACACTCAGGCCCTGCTGTCCGCCTCCCCGGTGGCGGACCCCCTGCTGCGGGGCCAGCGTGAGCACATCGTGCTGGAGGGTGACGTGCCGAACCCGGTCAATCCGCCCTCTGGCTGCCGCTTCCGTACCCGCTGCTGGAAGGCCGCGTCCGTCTGCTCAGAGCAGGAGCCGGAGCTGCGGGATCGCGGCCAGGGCCATCCCAGCGCCTGCCACTTCGCCGAGACGGACGCGCGCATCACCCTGGCTTCGCCGTCGCCTCCGCGCGCATGACGGCGCTCGGACGCCTGCGAAGCCGCAGGCCCGGCCATTCGGCCCGGTTGGCGGACGGTCTCCGGTCCGCCGCCGTAGGCTCATGGCATGTGCCGCAGCATCAAGACCCTGCGTGAGCCCTATACCGAGCAGGTGACCGAGGCGGACGTGCGCGCTGCCGCACTCCAGTACATCCGCAAGGTGAGCGGGTTTCGGTCGCCGGCCGCGCACAATGCCGAGGCGTTCGATCGAGCCGTCGACTCCGTTGCGGAGGTCACCCAGTCTCTGCTCGACCAGCTCCAGGTACGGAGCCGGCAGGCGTACCGCCCCGGCCGGCCGGGAGGTGTCTCCGGGATCAGGTAGCCGGCGCCGGCTCGGGAAGCGAGAACAGGGTCAGGAAACGCTCGGCTGCTGACCTGTCACCGCCGAACGACAGGTCTCCCGAGCGAATGGCCTCGGCGAGGTCGCGGCCGCCGTAGAGCAGCGCGGCCAGCGTGACCGGGCCGGCCTCGATGGTGGCGTCGGGCTGGTCGACGCCTCCACGGACGGCCTCGAACCGGCCTTCGGCGACCTTGGTGTGGAACCGGTCCTCACCGAGCCGCAGCTCGTAGCTGGCCGAGATGCCGTCGGCGGCGTGCGGATCGAAGTTCGTGCGGAGCGAGAGGATGAGGGATGTGGCACTCAGGTGGGCGTCCTGGGGCCGCGACGGGGATCGGGCGCCCCAGCGGCCGAGTTGCTTCATGATCGGCTCGAGTTCCTGGCCCCAGTCGGTGAGCTCGTACACCGATGATCCGGCCGGTGGTGGGAGTCTGCGACGCCGCACGATGCCAGCCCGCTCGAGTTCGCCGAGCCGGTAGGACAGCACGTTGGTGCTGATGCCGGGCAGGTCCGCCCGCAAGTCGGTGTACCGCTTCGGTCCGAGGACCAGCTCGCGCACGACCAGGAGCGCCCACCGCTCACCGACGAGGTCGAGGGCATGGGCCATACCGCACGCATCGTTATAGCTGCGGTTGGTGGCCATGACGGCTAGTCTACTTACGAGCTTCGTTCGTTGCATTAGGCGCTTGCTGTTCGAGAGCGGCTGCTGCTACGTTGCCACTCAAGGTCGGCGTGCGGAAGTCGCGCGGTCGGAAAGGGGTAGGGGATGAGCGGGGTACGGGTGCTGGTCGGCACGCGCAAGGGCGCGTTCGTCCTGACGTCGGACGGAAAGCGCGAACGGTGGGACATCAGCGGTCCGCACTTCGCGGGCTGGGAGATCTACCACGTCAAGGGGTCGTCCGCCGAACCGAACCGGTTGTTCGCGTCGCAGAGCGGCGGCTGGTTCGGGCAGCTGATCCAGCGCTCCGACGACGGCGGCAAGACGTGGGAGCCGGTGGGTAACCAGTTCGCCTACGACGGCGTCCCCGGCACTCACCAGTGGTACGACGGCACGCCGCACCCCTGGGAGTTCGCGCGCGTCTGGCATCTCGAACCGTCGTTCACCGATCCGGACACCGTCTACGCAGGGGTCGAGGACGCCGCCCTGTTCCGCACGACCGACGGCGGACAAACGTGGCAGGAGCTCCCCGCACTGCGCGGCCACGACTCAGGGCCGTCATGGCAGCCGGGCGCCGGTGGGATGTGCCTGCACACGATCCTGCTGGATCCGAGCGATCCCGAACGGATCTTCACCGCCATCTCGGCTGCGGGCGCGTTCCGAAGCGACGACGCCGGCAAGACGTGGCGACCGATCAACCGTGGACTGCAGTCCGATGGCATCCCCGACCAGGATGCCGAGGTCGGGCACTGCGTTCACCGCATCGCGATGCACCCGTCACGTCCCGGCGTGCTGTTCATGCAGAAGCACTGGGACGTCATGCGCAGCGACGACGCCGGCGAGTCGTGGCAGGAGGTCAGCGGCAACTTGCCGACCGACTTCGGGTTCCCGATCGACGTTCACGCGCACGAGCCGGACACCATCTACGTCGTCCCGATCAAGAGCGACTCGCAGCATTTCCCGCCCGACGGAAAACTGCGGGTGTACCGCAGCCGGACAGGCGGCAACGAGTGGGAGGCGCTCACGAAGGGTCTACCGCAAAGCGACTGCTACGTCAACGTTTTGCGGGACGCGATGGCCGTCGACTCGCTTGATTCCTGCGGCGTGTACTTCGGTACGACCGGCGGGCAGGTGTACGCATCGGCCGACGCCGGGGACAGCTGGGCGCCCATCGTCCGGGATCTTCCGGCCGTGCTGTCTGTCGAAGTGCAGACGCTGACATGACCGCCGCCATGAGTACGGCCATGATCCGGGTCGCGCTCCCGGCCCATCTGCGGACGCTGGCGCGCGTCGACGGCGAGGTGGAGCTCCACGTTGAGGGGGGTCAGGTCACGCAACGCGTGGTCCTGGACGCGCTCGAGGTCCGCTATCCGATGCTGCGCGGGACGATCCGCGACCAGGTCACGGGGCAGCGCCGGGCGTTCGTCCGGTTCTTCGCCTGCGAGCAGGATCTGTCCCACGAGCCGGTCGACACGCCGCTGCCCGAAGCGGTCGCGACGGGCGTAGAGCCTTTTCTGGTCGTGGGGGCCATGGCGGGCGGCTAGTAGCCGGTGGAGGGGGCGGCCATGAGCACCGGAGGGTTGTCCGAGACTCGGCTCGGCCGCTGATCGACTTCCTCGATCCTCGTGTGGTGTAGGTGATGGGCCCGCGCGACAAGCTGGCACTGCCCCTCGCCGTAGATGAAATGTAGGAGATCATCACGCAGGGTTTGGCGGCGTGGAGCGCTCTCAACGGGGAAGGCCCGACCGTCGCGGCGGCCGGGCCTTCCGACCTGGGTTTTCTCGGTGGCCCTGAAGGGATCCAACTTGAACCCTGCCCTCGTGCGATACATCCATAAACACGCAGCTCAGGAGTAGAGCTTACCGCGACAGCGGCCACCAGAGCGGCACCTACGGCCTGGGCCCCACGGCCCGACCGCACCCCGGCACCTTCACCCCGGTGCCGGGGCAACCCTCAACAACTAAACAGAGAACCCACCCATGCAACCACCTACACAGCTAGGAGGTGATCTTCAACGCGGCGCGCACACAGCGGACGTGGCGAGTCTCCCCCGCAACACCATCCTCATCGGCGATGTCCGCGACCGTCGGGCCGAGCTGCACTCGTAGCGCCTTCCAAGGCAGGTTCTGGACGCCAACGCCATGATCATCCCCGGAGCGGCGTCCCTGTTGACGTTCCCTTGCGCCCTGCACGACCATGTCCGGGAACGCTTCACCAGATTTCTCGC
The DNA here is from genome assembly GCA_050699195.1 of Streptomycetales bacterium. Lineage (GTDB taxonomy): Bacteria > Actinomycetota > Actinomycetes > JBOHCZ01 > JBOHCZ01 > JBOHCZ01. Next base: position 3,482 of record JBOHCZ010000191.1, on the reverse strand, counting down.
AAGATCGCAAGGAGGCCAGATGCGCGCCCGGTTCCTGGGGAAAGACCCCAATTCGCAGGTAGACAACTCGCCCACCCTGTTCGCCACCGACCGCGTGACCTACATCGCCCAGGGCTGGAAGGTGACCGACCCGCAGGCGCTCGCGGACACCGGCCCGGTGCCTGACCACGAGACCCTGATCGAGATCCCGGAAGACGTGCTCAAGATGTACGCCCTTCGCTACCTGGAGCAGGAGGGCGAGCGCTGACCTCCCTCATCAAGCCCGGCCCAGAGTTCCGGCAGCTCTTCCACTCCTTCGAGCACACGGCCTACCGGCTGGAAGCTCGCGACCAGTACGACGCCAGCTACGAGAACGAGTCGCTGCGAAAGTTCCTCGCGGGCGAACCGGATGACCTGCCCTGGATGCAGAGCTGGCTCGACATGTTGCGCGAGGCCACAGCCAAGGGGCGGCGCTTCGCTCGTGTCCGCGTGGTGACCCTGCCGCTCACCGACTACAGCCGGTTCGGTGTGTGGTGTGCGCAGTTCACCAACGGTGCGGGCGAAGACATCCACTACCTTACGCGGGACAAGGCCGAGACCGCGGGGCTGCCCAACGACGACTACTGGCTGTTCGACTCACGGAAGCTGGTACGGATGCACTTCGATGACAACGACGCCTTCCTTGGTGGCGAGGTCATCGAGGACGCAGCCGAGATCGTGAAGCACAACTACTGGCGTGACGCCGCCTGGCACCACGCCGTTAGACGGGACGACTTTGCCACCGAACAGCAGCTCCGGGGCGTCTAACGTCCACGAGGCACGGAACGCCCTCGGCAAACGACTCCGCGAGCTTCGCTCGTCCGCAGGCTTCAGCGGCCGGCAGCTCGCGGAGTCTTTGTCGTGGCCGCCTTCTAAAGTGTCGAAGCTGGAGAACGGCCGCCAGACACCTACCGATGACGACATCCGTGGTTGGACGCGCGCAACGGACAGCGAGGGCGAGACTGAAGCGCTGCTCGCCTCGCTGCACACGCTCGAAGTCCAGCACGCCGAGTGGCAGCGCATCTTGCGCACGGGACTAAAGCCGCGCCAGCAAGAACACATCGAGTGGGATCAGAAGACGCGGCTCTTTCGGGCCTTCGAGGCGACGGTGATTCCCGGCCTCCTGCAAACCGCGGAGTACGCCCGTACTCGCTTCGCCGAGGGCATCCGCCGGTTGAAGTTGCCGAACGATATCAACGAGGCGGTAGCCGCCCGCGTGCAGCGGCAAGAGATTCTGTACCGGCCAGATAAGCGGTTCCACTTCGTTCTGACTGAGGCAGCGCTCAAGTTCCGCCTGTGTCCGCCAGAGGTCATGCTCGGCCAGCTTGACCGCTTGGTCTCCTTCTCCGCTTTGCCCAACGTGCGACTTGGGATCATCGGCTTTGAGACGCAGTACGCCACGTCGCCGTGGCATGGCTTCTGGATGTACGACAACGAGCGGGTATTGGTCGAGACCTTCAGCGCGGCGCTCGACCTACGCCAGCCGCAAGAGATCGAGCTGTACGGCAACGCCTTTGAGCAGCTTGCCGCCGTCGCCAGCTATGGCCGGTCGGCAAGAGGGATCACCAACCGTGTGATAAACGATCTTGCCCCAGAAGCACCGGAGGATGGCGAGTAATTTCCGGCGCGCTCACTCTTTTGTGGCGTTGCTAGAAATGCCAAGAAACATTCTGTCCGTCTGTCATTTTCGGCTCTACTCTCCCAATCGGACGGTGAATCGCGTCCACCCCCTTGGGAATTGGGAGTTAGCCAGGTGGCCACCCGTGTTGCCCTGCTGAGCAGGGATCAAATCGAGCGATTGCCCGAGCGTGCCCGTGAAGTCGTGGAGTACCGCAAGTCTGGGCTGAGCCTGAACCACATCCAGGGGTGCCCGCTGGACTGCGCATACTGCATCCGCCACACCTACGGCCTGTGGGATCAGCGCGTACCGCGGGCTCTCATGTCCGACGCGGAAGCGGTGGAGGAACTGGTCAATCATCGGTACTTCCAGCCGCACGTCACGCCGGTTCAGGTGTTCAACCGGGCGACCGACCCGTTCTTGTCGAACGTCCGGCCGCACACCTTCGCCGTGCTGGAAGACCTCGACGCTCGCGGCTTGCGCAATCACGTGCTCGTCATCACGCGGCACAGCATGAAGCCCGAGGACATCGACCGGCTCAACGCGCTGAACCACATCAAGGTGACGCTGCTGTTCACGTACTCCGGCATCCACAACAAGGACGTCGAGCCGTACCGGTCGAGCGTGGCGGCCGAGTCGTTGAAGCTCATGAGCGCGCCGGAGCGGCGCAAGTACCGCACCATCCTCTACTTGCTCGATTTCGTCTGTGAGCTGGGCAGCATCTCCTACGTCATCGTGCACAAGGTTGACCGGCTCGCTCGGTCGCGTGAAGACGACGTAGCGATCAACACCGCCATCTGGTCTGCCGGGGCGCAGCTCGTGTCCTCCACGGAGAACATCGACGAGACGCCTTCGGGCAAGCTCCTGCACGGCAACATGGCGACCATCGCCGAGTTCTACTCCTCCAACCTCGCAATGGAGGCGAAGAAAGGAATGCGCCAGAAAGCAAAGTCCGGTGGCACGCCAGGACTGGCACCGCTCGGCTACTTCAACAGTCGGAAGGCCGCGAAGTCCGTACGGTCGCAATCGACCCCGACCGCGCGCAGCGCCAACCTGGAACTGGTGCGGCCCAGGGACGCCATACAGCGCCCGCATGGCCCACTTCCCGCCGAAACGACGAACCCCGGTCCTAACCGGGACCGGGGTTCGAACGTCCTTAGTCTTGTGGAGCTGAGGGGATTCGAACCCCTGACCCCCTCGATGCGAACGAGGTGCGCTACCGGACTGCGCTACAGCCCCAGGGCGCTCCGAGCCTACCATCGCGGTCCCGCGGCGCAGCCGCCGCCGAACCAGGGCGGCGATCACTCGTTGGCCGCCCTGGGCGGATCGATCGGACCCTCGGCGCCCGGCTCCGGATCGGTGCGCCCATCGGCGTACTGGTCGAACACCTCGTCGCGCAACGACCTCGCGGAGGTCCAGGTCGTCTGCGAGAGGTCGATCGGCCGGGCGGGACGGGGCGCGACCGGCGCCGTGAGGTAGGTCGGCAGCGGCAGCGGAACGGGCTGCCAGAGATCGTCGTCTGGCTCGGGTTCGCCATCCTGCTCCGCCGGGTCCGCCTGCTCCGCCCGGGAGGCACCCGCTGCGCCGAAGTGCTGGATCCGCGCGGCCAGGTCGGCTCGGCGACGACGGCGGCGGGTCGCGTCGACGCGCAGCCGGCGCTGCAGGAGCACCTCGAAGCGCCGTCGCTCCTGCACGCGGACGTGCACCACGTACACCGCCAGGAGCAGCCCGGCGGCGGCGGGCAGCCACGCCCACTGGTGACCCGCGACGACGGCCAGGGCGGTGCCCGTGATCAGGGTGAGCAGGAGCAGCACCATGGTGCGCCGCCGCCGCATGAGGAGCAGGG
>JBOHCZ010000190.1:0-3247 GCA_050699195.1 Streptomycetales bacterium | reverse complement strand
ACACCCAACGCCGAAACCAGCACGGGAACCCCCAGCCGTGCCGGCCCCGCCGGTCCGGAGGCACCTGCCCCCACGGGCAACCCCTCTACTGCGGTGCCACCCACGGCGACGCTGACCCCCAACTCGGGCAGCCGATCTGCCCCGACTGCTACGACTACCCCGCCGCGGTGCTGTTCAACGCCCACACCGGGGCCCTGTGGCGCCGCTTCACCACCTACCTGTGGACCGAAACCGCCAAACACGCCGGCATCCCCGCCCGCGAGATCCGCCAACACATACGGATCTCCTACGCCAAAGTCGCCGAGTTCCAACGACGCGGCCTCGTGCACTTCCACGCCGTCATCCGCGCAGACGGACCCCACGGCCCCCACGAACCACCACCCGCCTGGGCCACCCACGACCTGTTGGATCACGTCATCCGCGCCGCCGCCCAAGCCGCCCAGGTCACCACCCCGGCCTGTGACGCCGGCACCTTCGAACTCCACTGGGGCCAACAGATCGACATACGCCCCATCACCACCCCCGACCTCGCAGACGGCCAACCGCTCACCGAACAAGCCGTCGCCAGCTACATCGCCAAATACGCCACCAAAGCCGCCGAACACACCGGCACCCCCGACCGCCGCATCAACAACCTCCACCAGATCGAACACCCGGCCGTGCCCGAACACGCCCGCCGGATGATCGCCACCAGCTGGCACCTCGCACACCACCCCGAACTCACCCACCTCCGCCTCACCCGCTGGGCCCACATGCTCGGCTTCCGAGGCCACTTCACCACCAAGAGCCGCGCCTACTCCACCACCCTCACCGCCATCCGCGAAGACCGCCGCGCCCACGCCCTCACCACCAACAGCGACCACCACCAGAAGGTGAACAAGGACGACGTCCAGGAGGACGAGGACACCACGCTCGTACTCGCCCACTGGCGCTACGCCGGACAAGGCCTCACCCCCGGCGAAACCCTCCTCGCAACGCTCCTCACCCAAACCACCCAAGACGGCGAACCACCCGACCCGGGCGACCTCGTCTCCCCGCCCACCGATCCGGAAGGAGACCGTCGATGAGTGAGCTGCTCACCGTCCCCGAAGCCATGCACCGACTCAGGCTGTCGCGGTGGATGGTTTACAACCTCATCCGCTCCGGTGAACTCGAATCAGTCACCATCGGGCGCTGCCGCCGGATCCCCGACGCCGCGATCAGCGACTACATCACCCGACTCCGCGGGGAGGTGGCTTGATGACTGGTAGGAGTAGGCGTGGCGCCAACGGAGAAGGAAGTGTCTACCGCCGTAAGGACGGCCGGTGGGCGGCGGCTGTGTTCGTGTTGCAGCCGGATGGCACTCGTAGGCGCAAGCACGTTTACGGCCGTACTCGCCAGGAAGTCCAGACCAAGCGGACTGAGTTGCTGCGCAAGGTCGACCGCGGGCTGCCGGTCCCGACCTGTTCCCGCACGGTCGGTGCCTACCTCGAGTACTGGCTGACCGAGATCGCCGGGAGGAAGGTCAAGCCGACCACGCTGCGCTCCTACGAAACCTATGTGCGTCTCTACCTGGTGCCTGGTCTGGGTCGGAAGCGGCTGGACAAGCTGCAGGCTCGCGATGTGCGGGAATGGCTCAACCGCATACGGGAAACCTGTCGCTGCTGCGCTCAGGGCAAGGACGCCGCACGCCCACAGCATCGACGTCGGTGCTGCGCCGCCGGTCGGTGCTGCGGGGAGGTCCTGACGACTCGGACGGTGCAGTACCTCCACGCGATCCTGCGTTCCGCGCTGCAGCACGCGGTCCGCGAAGACGAGATCGAACGTAACGTCGCTAAGAACGTCCACGTTCCCGCCGCCCGCCGGCCCGACATCCAGCCCCTGACCCTGCCCGAGGCCCGAAAGGTCCTCAGCGCAGCTCAGAGCGACCGGTTGTACGCCCTGCTCGTACTGGCGATGGTGCTGGGCATGCGTCGCGGGGAGCTGCTCGGCCTGCGCTGGCGTGACATCTCCCTCGACACCCCCACCTTGCGTATCCGACAGACCCTCAACCGGGCACAAGGACGGCTGTATTTCTCCGAACCCAAGACACTCCGCTCCGCGCGCGCTCTACCCCTCCCGGCTTTCTGCGTGAACGCGGTACAGGCTCACCGCCACCGGCAGGCGACTGAACGCCACCATGCCGGCGGCTCCTGGCGCGAAACCGGGCTCGTGTTCACCACGAGCATCGGAACGCCGATCGAGCCGCGCAACCTCAACCGGTGGTTCACCGAACTCCTCAAGCGAGCGGGCGTGCGCCACGTGCGGCTACATGACCTCCGCCACACTTCGGCGACGCTGCTTCGCACGATGGGCGTAGACCTGCGGATCATCATGGACATCCTCGGCCATAGCGTCTTCGCTCTCACCTCCGACACCTACTCCCACGTCGGTCAAGACGAACAACGCCAAGCACTCAGTCAGCTCGGGGACATCCTCGACGTCGGGCACCAGAACCAGGGAGACGACAACGAGGATCACTGACGTTGCTGTCGGCCACTGCTGTCAACACGACTCAGGGCGCCCCGCATGATCAAGGGACGCCCTGCTCGTTGGGGGTGCGCCGCCAGGGACTCGAACCCCGAACCCGCGGATTAAGAGTCGGGACAACGGCCTGCCGGACGGTGACGGCTGATGCTCGCCGGGGCCGTCTGCGCAGGTCAGTGGGCGTCTCGCGTGTCGGACGGTGCCGGGCCGTGCCGGCGGATGTCGGGTCGTCCGGCCCCATCCCGGTCCCATGATCTTGGTCCCCGCCCTCTCAGGTGTTGCCCACGGTGTTGCCCGGCCGTCTCTTTGCGCCCGCAGGCTCGGCGGTCGCGGTGTTGAGCATCGGGAAGCTCGCACGGGGCGCGGAGGGCTACTACCTCAACGCGGTCGCCAAGGGCGTGGAGGACTACTACCTGGGCTGGGGTGAGGCGCTGGGCCGCTGGTGCGGATCGGGCGCGGTACGGCTCGGGCTGTCCGGGGTAGTTGACGGTGACGCGCTGCGGGCGGTTCTGGACGGCCGCCGTCCCAGTGATGGGCGGTCGTTGTTGTGGGTGCGCCGCGAGGACCGGCTGCCCGGTTTCGACCTGACGTTCTCCCCACCCAAGGGCGTGTCCCTACTGTTCGGGCTGTCCGACTCTCGGACGTCGCTGCTGGTGCGGGAGGCGCACGACCGGGCCGTGATCGCCGCATTGGGCTATCTGGAGCGGGAGGCCGGCGAGGTAAGGCGGGGCCGGGACGGGGT
>JBOHCZ010000189.1:0-6407 GCA_050699195.1 Streptomycetales bacterium | reverse complement strand
ATGCTGGTGGACCTGCGGGCCGACTACGAGCGGCGTGCCGCCGGGCGTGGTCCGGCGTGGGCCCCGGCGTGGGCCCAGGTGCGGGGCCCGGTGCGGACGGCGACGCGCGCCGGGTGGTGGCTCTGGTCGCAGGCCTGGTCGCGGCCGTGGCTCTACCTGGCCTCGCTCGCGATGACCCGGCTGCTGCGCGTGCTGCCCAGCGCACTGCTCATCCGGCTGCCGGGGCTGCCCCGCGGATGGGCACGCGGCCGGGCACTCCCGCCGCTGCACGGCGCGGGCGCCTTCCGCGCATGGTGGCGGCGCAGGAGCGGCGGGGGGCGCAGTGGCTGACGAGGCCGTGCCCGTCGACCTCGTCGTGCGGTTCAGCGAGGCGCTGCACGGGGTCGGGGGACGCGCGGCCCGATGCCCCTCCCGGCGGGCCGCGCTCGAGGAGGTCCGCCGCCTCGTGGGCGACGGACCCGCCGTCGTCGACCGGCACGACGACCTCGCGGGGCTCGCCGGGATCCTCCCGCTCACCGACGACCCGTGGGCCGCCGACGCCGGGGTGACAGGTGCCGTCGCCGCCGTCGCCGACACCGGCTCGCTCGCGCTGGTGTGCGACCCCGCGCGGCCGCGCAGCACGTCTCTCGTACCGCCGCGGCACATCGCGCTCGTGCCGGTGGACCGGCTCGTACCGGGCTACCCAGACGCGGTCGAGCTGCTCGCCGCGCAGCGGCCGCTGCCCTCGGCGATGTACTTCGTGACCGGGCCGAGCAGGACCGGCGACATCGAGCTGACGCTGGTGCGGGGTGTGCACGGCCCCGGGCAGGTCGACGTGGTGCTCTTCGACGCTTGACGCGTCATGACGGCACCTTGACCAGCAACGCGCCAGGCTCGATCGTGACGTCGAGGGTCGTCCCCCGGTCGATCAGCTCGCCGTCGATCTGCCGCGGCTCCGCCCGGTCCGCGACGATCGCCACCCGGCGCGCCTGGAAATGCGCGATCCGGGAGTCCCCGCCGTGGCGCCTGGCGAGCAGCCGCGCCCCCACGCGCACCCAGTCGGGAAGCCCCCGGGGGGAGAGCACCACCACGTCGAGCAGCCCGTCATCCGGCCGCGCATCGGGGATGAGCTGCAGCCCGGCCCGCAGCCGGCCGACGTTGCCGACGATCACAGCCCGGGCCCGCAGCTTGAGCGGCGGCTCGTCGTCGAGCCGGATGCAGACCTGCATCCGGCGATCACGCAGGTGCCGCAGTCCCGCCACCACGTACGCCGTCCAACCCAGCCGCCTCTTCAACGGCTCCACGGTGTCGGCCACCAGGGCGGCGTCGAACCCGATGCCCGCCATCACGGCGAACCTCAGGTCACCGGAGGGTTCCCGGACCCGGCCCACGTCGATGCGGCGGTCGGCCCCGGCCACCCCGACCCGGACGGCGTGCCGCGGGTCGACGGGCAGGGCGAGGTTGCGGGCCAGCAGGTTGCCGGTGCCCGTGGGGAGCACGGCGAGCGGCACGTCCGTCCCGGCGAGCGCCGTGACGCACGCCATCACCGTGCCGTCGCCCCCGCAGGCGTACACCACGTCCACGCCGTCGCGCACGGCCGCCTGCGCGAGCCGCCGCCCCGACTCGTCCTCGGTGGTCTCGTACCACAGCGGCGGCTTCCAGCCCACCACCGCCATCTCGGCCGCGATGCGCTCCCGGTACGCCGCGAGGTCCGCGACCTTGGTGGGGTTGAGGACGATCGCCGCGCGGCGCCGCGCGGTCCCGCGACCCCGCCCCTTGCCGCGGATCCGGCGAGAGCGCTGACGTGCCAGGCGAACGAGGGCAAACAGGACACCACTGAGGGCGATCGCGGCGGCGACGGCCAACGCGAACTCCGGGAACACGAACAGGCTCGTACCCCTTGCGCGCGCGGCGCACCCACCAGCCTCGGTAACCTCGTCACGTGATCGATCTCCGCGTTCTCCGCGCCGACCCCGACCGGGTGCGCGCGTCCCAGCGCGCTCGCGGCGAGGACCCGGCCATCGTCGATGCCCTCCTCGACGCCGACGAGCGGCGGCGGTCGTCGGGCAGCCGCTTCGACGGACTCCGCGCGGAGCAGAAGGCCCTCGGCAAGCAGATCTCCGCGGCCCACGGTGATGCGAAGGCCGACCTCCTCGAGCGGGCGTCCGCGCTGGCGACCGAGGTCAAGGCCGCGCAGGCGGAGGCCGACACCGCGGCCGAGGAGACCCAGCGGCTGCTGATGCAGGTCTCGAATTTGGTGGACGACGCCGCGCCGGTGGGCGGGGAGGACGACTTCGCCGTCCTGGAGGAGGTCGGGTCCGTCCCGGAGTTCGACTTCACCCCGCGCGACCACGTCGAGCTCGGCCGGCGGCTCGGAGCCATCGACGTCGACCGGGGTTCGAAGGTCTCCGGGTCGCGCTTCTACTACCTCACCGGCGTCGGGGCGCTGCTCGAGCTCGCCCTCGTCAACCTCGCCATGGCGCAGGCCGTCGAGGCGGGCTTCGTGCCGGTCATCCCCCCCGCGCTCGTCCGGCCCCGCGCCATGGAGGGCAGCGGCTTCCTCGGGCAGGCCGCGGACGACGTCTTCCATCTCGAACGCGACGACCTCTACCTCGTCGGCACGTCCGAGGTGCCGCTCGCGGCCTACCATGCCGACGAGATCCTCGACGGTGCGCGGCTGCCGCTGCGCTACGCGGGGTTCTCCCCCTGCTTCCGCCGCGAGGCCGGCTCCCACGGCAAGGACGTCCGCGGCATCATCCGGGTGCACCAGTTCGACAAGGTCGAGATGTTCGCCTACGTGGCCCCCGAGGACTCCGCGGCCGAGCACCTGCGGCTGCTCGCGTGGGAGAAGGCGTTCCTCGATAAGCTTGAGCTGGCCTACCGCGTGATCGACGTTGCGACCGGCGACCTCGGGGCGTCGGCCGCGCGGAAGTACGACTGCGAGGTGTGGATCCCGACGCAGGGCAGGTACCGCGAGCTGACCTCCACGTCGAACTGCACGGAGTTCCAGGCGCGGCGGCTCGCGGCCCGGATGCGCGACGGCACGGGGGTGCGCCCGCTCGCGACGCTCAACGGCACGCTGTGCGCGATCCCACGCACCATCGTGGCGATCCTCGAGAACCACCAGCGGGCCGACGGGTCGGTCGCGGTGCCCGCGGCGCTGCGACCGTACCTCGACCCCTACCTCGGCGGGCGGGCGCTCATCGAGCCGGCCGGCTGAGTTCGCCGACCCGCCAGCGGGGACACTGGGGGGGTGTGGTGGCAGACCCGCTCTCCCCGGCTGGTGGCGACCGACCTGGACGGCACGGTCGTCCGGTCGGACGGGACGATCTCGGAGCGCACCGTGCGCGCCCTCGCCGCGGTCGAGGACGCCGGGGCCACGCTGGTGTTCGTGACCGGGCGACCGCCGCGCTGGATGCACAGCGTCGCCGGGGCGACCGGTCACCGGGGCCTCGCGATCTGCGCGAACGGTGCACTCGTCTACGACTTGCACGATGAGCGGGTCGTGGCGTCGTTCCTGCTCGAGCCACCCGCGTTGCAGCGGCTGACCGGCGTGCTGCGGCGCAGCCTCCCGGGGGTGGCGTTCGCGGTGGACTATGGCCTATCGATGCTGTACGAGCCGGCGTACCGGAGCAATGAGGCGGGTCGTCCCGGGGTGCGCGCGGTTCCGGGCGACGAACTGCTCGCCCACCCGGCCGCGAAGCTGCTCGCGCAGCACCGCGAGCTCGACGCCGACGCACTGCTTGCCCGGGCACGGGAGGTCGCCGGCGGCGACGCGACGTTCACCCACTCCAGCCGCGACGGTTTGCTCGAGATCAGCGCCTCCGGGGTCAGCAAGGCATCCACGCTCGCCCGACTGTGCACGGAACGCGGGATCACACCCGGCGAGGTGCTCGCGTTCGGGGACATGCCCAACGACCTCCCCTTGCTGGCGTGGGCGGGCAAGGGGTACGCGGTCGCGAACGCCCACCCCGAGGTGCTCGACGCCGTGCCGCTGCGTACCAGCAGCAACGACGAGGACGGCGTCGCAGAGGTACTCGAGCAGGTGTTCTGCAGGTAGCGGGGCGCTGCCCCGGTGCGGCCGGTAGCAGGACGCTGGCCGGTGCGGCCGGCGCTGCCCGCTGCTACAGGTACGGGCCGCCGCGTTCGGGATGGCCGTGCTCACCCTCGCCACCGAGGCCGGGCACCACGGCACCCGGCGGGAGCGCCCGTCTCATCTGCTCGAGCTGGGCGCGGGCGGCCATCTGCTGGGCGAACAGCGCCGTCTGGATGCCGTGGAACAGGCCCTCGAGCCAGCCCACCAGCTGCGCCTGGGCGATGCGCAACTCCGACTCGCTCGGAGTTTGGTCGGCGAAGGGCAGTGAGAGGCGCTCCAGCTCCTCGACGAGCTCGGGCGCGAGCCCCTGCTCGAGCTCCTTGATCGAACTCTCGTGGATCTCCTTGAGCCGGGTGCGGCTCTTCTCGTCGAGGGGCGCGGCACGCACCTCTTCGAGCAGCTGTTTGATCATGCTGCCGATGCGCATGACCTTGGCCGGCTGCTCCACCATCTCGGTGAGCCGCTCGCGGCCGGCGTCCTCCTCGGGACGTTCGCCGCCCACCGACGCCATGCCATCCGGTCCCACGATGAGGACCTGCGGGTGCTCCTCCTGGCGCCGGCCCTCGCGATCGGCGTCCCGGCGTGGGGTCTCGTTCGGCTCGGTCATGGCACCATCCTCGCGCGCCCCCGCCCCCCTTCCGCAACCCGGATCCGACTACGGGCGCAGCAGGATCTTGCCGACGTGTTCGCTGGACTCCAGGGCGCGGTGCGCCTCGCGCGCGTCGGGCATCGGCAGCACACGGTCGATGACAGGCTTGACCTCGCCCGACTCGATGAGCGGCCACACGTGCTCGTGCACCGACGCGACGATCGTCGCCTTCTCGTCGAGCGGGCGGGCGCGCAGCGACGTCGCGAGCACGGCGGCCCGCTTCGCGAGCAGCTTGCCGAGGTCGAGCTCACCGGTGCGGCCGCCCTGCAGTCCGATGACCACGAGCCGGCCGTTGACCGCGAGGGCGTCGACGTTGTGCGGGAGGTACCTTGCGCCGATGATGTCGAGGATCACATCCACGCCGACGCCTGCGGTCTCCTCCTTGACGCGGGCGACGAAGTCGTCGTCACGGTAGTTCACGGGGACGTCGCAGCCGAGTTCGCGGCAGCGCTTGGCCTTCTCGGCCGTCCCGACGGTCGCGAACACCCGTGCCCCGGAGTGCTTGGCGAGCTGGATCGCCATGGTGCCGATGCCGCTGGAGCCGCCATGCACGAGGAATGACTCACCGGGACTGAGGCCGGCGAGCATGAACACGTTCGACCACACCGTGCAGGCCACCTCGGGAAGCGCGGCGGCGGTGACGAGGTCGACCCCCGCCGGGACGGGGAGCAGCTGGCCTGCGGGGATGACCACTCGTTCGGCGTACCCTCCGCCCGCCAGGAGTGCGCAGACCTGGTCACCGACGGCCCACCCTTCGACGCCCGGGCCGGCCGCGACGATCGTGCCCGAGCACTCGAGACCCGGATGTGGTGAGGCTCCTCGCGGCGGGGCGTAGTTGCCCTGCCGTTGCAGCGCGTCCGCGCGGTTCACACCCGCGGCCGCGACCTCGACGAGCACCTCACTGGGACCGGGCTGCGGGTCGGGTGCGTCGGTCCATTGGAGAACCTCCGGCCCGCCCGGCTGGGAGATCGTGATGGCCTTCATGTCCCCTCACGCTACCGGTCCCCCTCACCACGGCAGCGCGAGCACCTCGACCAGGTCGCCCTTTCCGGCACCGCCGGGCGGGATCACCGCCATGCCGTCGGCCGCGGCGAGCCCGCGCAGCATGGCCGGTCCGGCGTAGTGCAGCGGCGTGCCTCCCAGCACGGGGACCAGCCGGGTGTCGCGGGGGTGGCCCGTGGCCTCCTCGGTGAGGGGTGCGGTGGCCGGTACGGGGGGGCGCTCACCACGCAGCCCCTGCACGACGGGCATCACGAGGGTCAGCACTCCCGAGACGGCGGCGAGCGGGTTACCTGGCAGGCCTACGACGAGCCGGCCGTCGGTCCGCCGGGCCAGCAGCTGGGGATGCCCGGGACGCACCGCGACGCCGTCGACGAGATAGGTCGCGCCGAGGTCGTCCAGCACCGCGTGTACGTGGTCGACCGGGCCGCCCGCGGTGCCGCCCGTGGTCACGACCAGGTCCGCGGTCGAGCCCCCCATCTCCGCCCGCAGCGCCTCGGCGGTATCCCGGACGCGCACGAGCCGCTCGACGTCGGCGCCGAGCGCGCGAAGCCACGCGGGCAGGAGCGGGCCGAGGGCGTCACGCACCCGTCCGTCGCGGGGTGGCCCGGCGGGCAGCAGTTCGTCGCCGAGCACCAGGACGTCGGCGCGCGGGGACCGCACGACCTCGACCCGGTCGTGGCC
>JBOHCZ010000188.1:0-14111 GCA_050699195.1 Streptomycetales bacterium | reverse complement strand
ACAGACATCCCATGGCGAATCTGGTCAAGCAGCAGATTGTAGATCTTGCTGGTGGTGCGCCCACGCGGTGTCTTCGTTGTACGTGCTGCCGGTCTTGAGGCAGCCGTGCAGGATGCCGACGAGGCGGTTGGCGAGTTGGCGGAGCGCCGCGTGGTGGCCCAGGCCGCGGGCTCGTTGCTTGTCGTAGTAGCTGCGGGCGCCGGGTGAGCCGGTGATCGCGGCGAACGCCTGTCCGCTCAGGGCGTCCAGGAGCCGGTCGTTGTGCACGTACCGGGCCAGGACGGTCTTCTTCTTGCCGGATTGGCGGGTGATCGGGGAGGTGCCGGCGTAGTTCTTGCGGGCGCGGGTGTCGGCGTAGCGGGACGGGTCGTCCCCGAACTCGGCGAGCACCCGGGCACCGAGAACGGGTCCCAGGCCGGGCTGGGAGGTGTAGATCTCAGCGTCCGGGTGCCGGCCAAAATGGGCCTCGACCTGCTCCTGCATCACCGCGATCTGCTCGTTCAGGACGGTCAGGATCGCCACTTGGGCGCGTACGGCGGCAGCGTAGGCGCCGGCCACGACCGGCGGTTGGCTCAGCTGTGGGGTGCGTAGCGCGGCCTGGATCTTGGCGGCCTTGCGGTCGCGGTGGTGGCGGCGGGCCCGCTTGAGCGCGGCGGTGATCTGCGCGAGCGTCAGCCGTGCCGCCGCAGCCGGGTCGGGGGCCTTGCCCAGCAGTTGGAGGGTGTCGGCAGCGGTCAGGTCCTCGAACGCGGCCAGCGCGGCGGGGAAGAACTCCCGCAACGCATGCCGCAGCCGCAGCATGTGCCTCCGCTCCCAGATCAGCGTCTTGTGCGCCCGGGTCACCACTTTGACCGCCTCGGCCAGGTCGCTGTCTCCGGCCACGGTCCGCAGCTGGTGAGAGTCGGTACGCACCATGTCCGCCAGCGTGTGCGCGTCCGCGGTATCGCTCTTGGCTCCGGACACGCCGTGCCGCTCCCGGTAACGGGCCACCTGCAACGGGTTCATCGCATACACCCGGTAGCCCGCGGCGATCAGCGCCTGCACCCACGGTCCACGATCGGTCTCGATCCCGATCTTCACCCGCTCAGCCTGGGCATCGACCTCGGCGTCGGGGTCCAGGTGCTCGGCGATCATCGCGTGCAACCGGGCGATCCCGGCGATCCCTTCAGGCAGGTTCGCCGTGCTCAGCCGCCGCCCGGACTCGTCCATCACCTCCACGTCGTGGTGCTCCTCGGCCCAATCGTCACCGACGAACAGCAACTGCCTCTCCCGTCCTCGTCGTCTCTACCGGTCACGTACAGCAGCCCGCGGGAGAACCATCAGCGACCTAATGATCAAGTGCTCACGCCAGCCAGCAGCGGGCACGACATCCCATCAGCGATCAACTCTCCCGACCACCGGCAGGGGCACGATCTGTCAATAGGACTCCCACACCGGGGGTCCTGGCGCCAGGAGTGCTCACCTACCAGCGGCTACCGGACCCGAGCCTGCCCTACGGCCGACCCGGTAGCTCTCATTAGGCTTCATGACTGGCTTCATGACTCTTCATGACTGGGGGCGGCCCGCGAGCTGCGTGCCACCCCGCTCACCCGGAGGACGCCGGCACGCCGGGATCGTGCCCGGGCCGCCACCGGCCACCCCAGCCGCGCCATCCCCGCGGCGGGACGTCGGCCGGATCGAAGTAGCGCAGCGGCGCCTTGCCAGCGGCGTCCTTGCCCGTCACGGGCCTGCGGCGACCGGAGAGGTACTGGTCGGGCCAGCGGATCCCGTCCCAGCCGTAGTCGGAGGCCGCGTGCAGCGTCCAGTACGGGTCGAAGAGATGGGGCCGCGCCAGCGCACAGATGTCGGCCCGCCCGGAGAGGATGATCTGGTTGACGTCGTCGGGGCTGGAGATCGCCCCGACGGCGACCGTCGGTATGCCGGCCTCGTTGCGGATCCGGTCGGCGAACGGCGTCTGGTACGAACGGCCGTAGGCCGGTCTGGCGTCTGGGGTCGTCTGCCCCGTCGAGACGTCGACGATGTCGCAGCCGCGCTCCTTGAGCATCCGCGCGAAGGCCACCGCGTCGTCGCCGTCGAACCCGCCAGGCACCCAGTCGGTGGCCGAGATACGCACCGACATCGGCTTGCCGGCGGGCCAGACCGCGCGCACCGCGTCGAAAACCTCGACGGGGAAGCGCGCCCGGCTCTCCAGCCCGCCACCGTAGTCATCGGCCCGCTGGTTGGCCACCGGGGTGAGGAAGCTCGACAGCAGGTAGCCGTGGCCCATGTGCAGTTCGAGCAGGTCGAACCCGCACTCGGCGCCCATCCGCGCGGACGCCACGAACTGGTCGCGGACGACGTCCATGTCCTCGCGTGTCATCTCACTCGGCAGCTGACTGATGCCGGGCAGGTAGGGCACCGGTGAGGGGGACACGATCGGCCAGTTGCCGTCCGGCAACGGCTCGTCGATGCCCTCCCACATGAGCTTGGTCGAGCCCTTGCGGCCCGAGTGGCCGAGCTGGAGGCCGATGGCGGCCTCGGAGTTGGCATGCACGAAGTCGGCGATCCGCCGCCACGCGTCTGCGTGTTCGGGTGCGTACATGCCCGCGCAGCCCGGGGTGATCCGGCCCCGCTCGGAGACGCACACCATCTCCGTCATCACGATGCCGGCGCCGCCGATCGCCCGGCTGCCCAGGTGCACGAAGTGGAAGTCGCCGGGCGTGCCGTCGACCGCTGAGTACATGTCCATCGGCGAGACCATCACGCGGTTGCGCAGCGTCAGCCCGCGCAGCCGGAACGGCATGAACATGGGCGGGCGCGGCGTCGGCCGCCGGCTGTCGTGGCCGCCGCGTTCGACCTCCCCGGCGAACCAGGCGTCGACGCTCCCGACGTACCCGGGATCGCGCTTGGCCAGCTCGTCGTAGGTGATGCGCCGGCTCCGGGTGAGGATGTTGAACCCGAACTGCAGGGGGTCCTGGCCGACGTAGCGCGTGATGCCCTCGAACCACTCGAGGCTGGCCTGCGCGGCGCGCTGCGTGCTCGCGACGATCGGGCGGCGCTCCTGCTCGTACGCCTCGATCGCGACCTCGCGCTGGCCGGGGACCTCGCTGCCGTGCTCCCGCAGCCGCCACGCCAGCGCGATGGCGTCCTCCATGGCGAGCTTGGTGCCCGAACCGACGGAGAAGTGCGCCGTGTGCGCGGCGTCGCCCAGCAGCACGACGCTTCCCGGCAGCCCGCCGTGGTGCCACCGCTGGTTCGTGACCGTGACGAAGTTGTTCCAGCGCGAGTTGTTCGCCACCAGGGGGTGGCCGTCGAGGATGCCCGCGAACAGCCGCTCGCAGAACGCCAGGCCCTCGTGGTCGGACTCCCCTGGCAGGAACTCGTGATGCTCGGAGTGGTCGAGGCCGGCTCGCCGCCAAGTGGTCTCGTCGGTCTCGACGATGAAGGTGCTCATCCGCTCGCTGTAGGGGTACCCGTGCACCTGGAAGACGCCGTGCGGGGTGTCGACCACGGAGAACTTGAAGGCCTCGAACACCAGCGGGGTACCCAGCCACATGTACTTGCAGTGGCGGACGTCGAGCGAGGGCCGGAACACGTCGGCGTAGCGGCTGCGCACACCGCTGTTGGCGCCGTCCGCCGCGAGCACCAGGTCAGCGTCGTCCAGCTGGTCGGCCGGCGGCGCCTCGGTGCGGTAGTAGATCTTGACGCCGAGGTTCTCCGCCCGCTCCTGCAGGATATTGAGCAGGGTCACGCGGGTGATCGCGGAGAAGCCGTGACCCCCCGAACGGAGCACCCTGCCCCGGTAGTGGATGTCGATGTCCTCCCACCGGGCGAAGTGCCGCGTGATCGCGTCGAACGACGGCGGGTCGGCCGCCTCGAAGGCGGTCAGTGTCTCGTCCGAGAACACCACGCCGAAGCCGAAGGTGTCGTCGGCAGCGTTGCGCTCGTAGAGCGTGACGTCGTGGCTCGGGTCGAGCTTCTTCAGCAGGATCGAGAAGTACAGCCCGCCCGGCCCCCCGCCGATGACCACGCTCTTCACGCCCGCTCCTCGCTACGCTCCCGCCGCTGGGGACCCTTGCACCGTATGTTGCTTCCGTTACCATCGTCAATCAGACAAGCTACGCACGAAACCTCTGACGATGCGTCGGTGGGAACGGGCTCGTCGAGGGAGGCCGGATGCCGGGCGGGCAGCGCTTCGAGGGCCGGGTGGCGATCGTGACCGGCGGTTCGGGCGGGCTCGGAGGGGCGATCTGCGCGGCGTTCGCGGACGAGGGCGCCGCCCTGGCCGTCGTCGACGTCCAGACGCAGGCGGCTGAGCGGGCGGCCGCCGAGCTGCGTGAGCGCGGCTCGGCCGCACGGGCCTTCGGCTGCGATGTCTCCGATCCTGGGAGCGTGGGCGCCATGGTCGAGGGCGTCGCCACCGCACTCGGGCCGCCAGGTGTGCTCGTCAACGCCGCAGGAGGGAGCCTCGGCACCCCCCGCGACCTCGCCGACATCGCCCCCGAGCACCTCGACCTGGTGCTCGACGTGAACCTCAAGGGGACGTTCCTGTGTGCGCAGGCGGTCGTGCCGCACATGCGCGCAGCCGGGGGCGGCTCGATCGTGAACGTCTCCTCGATCGGCGGACGGTCCGCCTCGCCGGTCACGGGGGTGCCCTACGCCGCGGCCAAGTCCGGCGTGCTCGGCCTCACCCGCCGGCTCGCCCGCGAGGTCGGGCCGTGGCACATCCGGGTGAACGCCGTCGCACCCGGGCTGTTCCTGTCCGGGCCGCGCCTTGCGGGCATGTGGGACGCGCTTTCCGAGGACGAGCGCCGGGAGGTGCTTGACGCCATCCCGCTGCGGCGCATGCCGGAGCTTTCCGAGGCGGCCGCCCCCGTGCTGTACCTGGCGAGCGACGAGGCGAGCTACGTCACCGGCGCCATACTGGACGTGAACGGCGGCCGCTTCATGAGCGGCTGACCGTCCGGCATGCCACAGCGCTGACCATGCTGACCATCCTGACCATCCTCAGCGCTCAACGAGCGCCAGCGCCCGGCAGGGCGACCCGGAACCGCCCTCGATCGGCAGCGAGGCCACCACGAGCAGGCTCCCGGTCGGCGGCAGCGAGCCCAGATTGGCCAGCTGCGTCAGCCCGTACTTGCCCGCCCCGAGGAGGAACGCGTGGCAGGGGAACGGTGGGTCGAAGCCGTGCGCCGCGCCGGCGTCGGTGCCGACGGTCTCGACGCCCAGCCCGGTGATCGACGTCTCCTCTGCGAGCCATCGCGCGCACTCCGGTGAGATGCCGGGGGTGTGCGGGCCGGTCTCGTCGGCGTTGAGGAAGCTCTCCTGTTCGTGTGCCCGAGCGTCCCACCCGGTGCGGTAGAGCAGCCAGCCCCCAGTCGGCAGGGGGCCGTGGTCGCCGACCCACGCCTCGACATCGGCGATCTCGAGGAGGAAGTCGGAGTCTGCCCGGCACTCGGCGCTCTTGTCCACGACCACCGCGGGCCCGATGAGCTGCCTCGCCGGGATCTGCGAGACGTCGAGCCCGTCGCGGCCGGTCACCCAGTGCACCGGCGCGTCCAGGTGGGTGCCGACGTGCTCGCCGGTGTGGATGGCGTTCCAGTACCAGGCAACGCCGCGGTCGTCGTATCGGCTGAGCTCCTCGAGGGAGAACCCGGGGGTGTTGGCGAAGGGCTCGGGCAGCCTGATGATCGGGGTGCTCTCGGACAGCGTCGCCGTGAGGTCGACGACCTCGATCGAGCCCTCGGTGATGCCGGCGAGCAGGCCGGGTAAAGCGGCCATCGGTCCGTCCTCTCTCGGTCAGCCGTCGGTCAGCGGTCGATCAGTTCGGTCAGCCGGTCTTGAACGCCTCTTCCAGCCACTCCGCGCACACATCGGGGACGACCTTGGCGTCGACCACGAGCGGGCGGACCGGCCGGGCCAGCCAGTCCTTGACCGGGCCGAGGTCCTCGGGCCCACGCACGGTGAGCCCGTCGGCCCCCGCGCCCCGGGCGAGCGCCGCGAAGTCGGTGTCGGGGAAGCGTACGAGATCAAGGGGCTGTCCCGTCGACCGGAAGTGGTGTACCTCGGCACCGTAGGCGGCGTCGTTGTAGACGACCACGATCATGGGCAGCCCGAGCCGCGCCACGGTTTCCAGCTCGCCGAGCGCCATCAGCAGCCCGCCGTCGCCGACGGCCGCCACCGTCACCCGGTCGGGACGCGCGACGCAGGCGCCGATCGCGCTGGCAACACCGAGGCCGATGGACTGGAAGGCCTGCGTGAACACGAACGCCTCGGGGTCGGGCACCGGCAGGTACATCGCCGGGTAGCCCATGAAGTGGCCGGAGTCGATGGCGACCGTGCGCTCGGCGGGCAGCAGGTCATCGAGCATGATCGAGAGGGTGCGGGGGTCGATGTGCTCGGCCGTGCCGGCATCCTGGTACGGCTCGTCGCGCCAGCGCCGGGTGCGGATTCGCTCGGCCAGCGCCGCGGTGCGGAAGCCCGCGGCTTGATGCCCGCGGCGGTCGAGCTCGTCGGCGAGCGCGGCCGCGGTCTCGGCGGCATCCCCGGTGACGCCGAGATGCACCGGCCGGTGCGCGCCGATCGCGGCCGGCTCCAGGTCGACGTGCACGATCCGGGCCTGCGGCCCGATCAGCATGCCGTGCCGGGTCGTCCACTGGTTGAGCGCGGCCCCGAAGCCCAGTAGGAGGTCGGCCTGCGGCAGCAGCTCGGCGGCGAGCGGGGACGCGAACCCCCCGGAGATCCCCAACGCGTACGGGTGGCCGGCGAACAGCCCATTGCCGTTCGCCGAGGTCGCGAGCAGCGCACCGACGCGGTCGCCGACGCGCAGCAGCGGGTCGCGGGCACCCGCGAGCACGGCGCCGCGGCCCGCGATGATCGCCGGGAGCTCTGCCGCCACGACGAGGTCGGCGAGTTCCGAGACGGTCGCGGCCGGGGGGCGGGGGTGCCGGAGCCGCGGCCCGTCCACGGCCTCCGGCCGCTCGCCGGCGAACTCCGCGGCCTGCACGTCCAGCGGCATCATCAGGACGACCGGGCGGCGCTCTACCCGTGCGCGGCGGTACGCCCGTACGGCGTCGGCGGGGGCGCTGGCCGGCCCGTGGAGCCGCTCCGGGATCGCTCCGACCGAGGCGACCAGCCTGTCCTGGTCGATGCGGAAGTTGGAGCGAAGGGCGGCGGCCGGGGTGTCGGCCGCCAGGATCAGCAGCGGGGTGCGCGCCTTGGCGGCCTCGGTCAGCCCGGTGATGGTGTTGGTCAGCCCCGGTCCCTGGTGAACGCTGCACACCCCCACCCGGCCGCTGACCCGGGCGTACCCGTCGGCCATGCACACCGCCCCGCCCTCGTGGCGCGCGGCGAGGAATGGCGCCCCGGACGCGTGCAGCGCGTTGGTGACGGCGAAGTTCCCGCTGCCGACGACCCCGAAGACCCGATCGACGCCGACCCGGGCGAGCGTCTCCCCGACGGCTTGCGACACCTGCATCGGCCTCACCCAGCTTACTCACGTGGCTCGTCATCCCCGTGACAGGCGCTCCGGCTCCTGCGGCCCGGCGCCCGCCAGAAGCGTACGGTAGTCGTCCGGCCAGGGCTCAGGCTTGCCCGTGACGGGATCGAAGTACACGATCACCTCGGTGCCCTCGGTGCAGAGCGTGCCGTCGTTCCTGCGCACCTCGAAGGTGTAGGTCAAGGAGCTGCGCCCCACCCTCTCGACGCGCAGTTCGATCGAGACCCGGTCGCCGTAGAACAGCCGGTCCCGGAAGGTCAGCTCGATGCGCACCCGCGGGATGCGGGGGATCGTTTGCGCCGCGATGCCGAGCCGCTCGTGGAGCACCGTCTCGGCCTCCTCGACGAAACGCAGTGCCGCCGCGTGGTGCCAGTGACCGGACGCGTCGGTGTCGCGCCACTCGAGGCGCCGCTCGACCAGGACGCTCGCCGGAACGCCCGGCCGGGCTCCCGGGTCTGCCTCGCCCAGGGACGTCATACTTCGAGGTCGGCGAGATGCTCGTGGACCAGGGCGAGGCTGTTGACCGCCTGGTGGAGCTGCGCGAGCGCGGCCCGGACGTTGGCCGCGGCGGTCGGTCCCAGCTCCTCGGCCGGCCCTCCCGCCGGCCCGCCCGGCCCGCCGGAAAGCAGCGCCTTGAGCCCTTCGTAGTGCTCGAGGAGGCTGGCCTCGGCGGGGGTCATCTCGCGGCCGAGCAGGTCGGTGGCCATGACGCTCCTCACGCTCCGACGGGGGTGTCACGCAGGTCGACGGTACGCCGCGCCTTGAGCTCGAAGCGCGGCAGCTCTCCGGTGGCGGCCTGTTCGACGTGGAAGCTGAGGCCCTCGTGGGCGTCCGCGAGCGCCTTGCGTAGCGTTCGCTCGAGGTCCGCCCAGCGGGTGTCGTCGTAGCCCTCGGGCAGTTCGACCCGCAGCGCGATCTCGTCGCGCAGGTCCTCGCGGAACAGCTTGAGCTGGAACTCCACGATCTCGGGGAACTCGCGCACGATCGCCTCGACCGCGCGCGGGTAGACGTTGGTGCCACGGACCAGCTTCATGTCGTCGACCCGGCCGAGGATCCCGCCTTCGTAGATGTCGAAGGTCCGCCCGCACCCGCACCGGCTGGCCGGCACCTTGCAGA
This sequence comes from Streptomycetales bacterium, assembly GCA_050699195.1. Lineage (GTDB taxonomy): Bacteria > Actinomycetota > Actinomycetes > JBOHCZ01 > JBOHCZ01 > JBOHCZ01. The sequence continues at coordinate 5,518 of JBOHCZ010000188.1, read as the reverse complement.
CGAGGTCCCCCGTCCGGTACCGCAGCAGGGGGATGGTGCCGCGGCCGAACGACGTGACGATCCGCTCGCCGGTCTCGCCGTAGGGCACCGGGTCGAGGGTCGCGGGGTCGACGACCTCCTCGATGACGTGGTCCTCGATGATGTGGGTGCCGCCGGGCTGGTGGGCGCACTCGAACATCATGATCGTGCCGATCTCGGTCATCCCCGCCGTGTCGTACGCCTTCGCCCCCCACATCGCCTCGATGAGCGCCTTGGTCTGCGGGATCGAGCCCGCAGGCTCGCCGGAGAGGACCAGCCGGCTGACCGGGGCGCCCGGCAGGTCGATGCCGAGGTTCTCCGCCTCCTGGGCGAGGCGGATCGCGTACGTGGGAGTGGAGGCGACCGCCGTAGCGCCGAAGTCCACGATCTGCCTGACCCGGGACTCCGTCGGCTGGGCACCGCCCGGGATGTTGAGGACGCCGACCTTCTCCATCGCGTAGTGCAGCCCCCAGAACCCGATGAACGAGCCGTATCCGAACGCGATGTAGGCGGTATCCGCGGCCCGGATGCCGCAGCCCCACACCCCGTACGCCCACATCTCGGCCATCCACGCCCAGTCCTTGCGGCCGTCGAGCGCGCGCAGTGGCATACGGCCGGTCGTGCCCGAAGTGGTGTGCAGGCGGATGGCGCCCTCCCGGCCGATGGTGGGGAGCTCGCCGAACGGCGGGTGATCAGCTTGGGAGGACATCCAGTCCTGGCGGGTGAGCAGCGGGATGCGCCCGAGGTCGTCGAGCTCGCCGAGCTGGTCGGGCGAGAAACCGGCCGCCGCAAAGGTGCGGCGGTAGTGCGCGCTGCGCCCGGCCGCCCACTCGCAGGCGTAGCGCAGCTTCGCGAGCTGAAGACGGTGCAGGTCCTCCCGCGGCAGCGTCTCGGTCTTGGGGTTCCAGTACGGGGACTCACTCATCGGACGGCCTCCCGCAGGTCGTTCACCCCATCGTGTGGGGGGCACCGGGCGCGCTGGTGCGTCAACCGTAGCGCCCACGTGACTACCGCGAAAGATGCGACATAGCTGTGCTCAGGCGTGGCGGGCGCCCTCATGGTCGACGTGGCCGCGCGGCTCGATCTGGAACGTCGAATGCTCGACGTCGAAGTGCCCCGCGAGGCACTCGTGCAGGGCGTCGAGCAGCTGGCCGGACCTGCCGTCGCGCAGCGTCGGGCCGTCGACCACCACGTGGGCGGACAGCACGGGGAGCCCGGACGTGATCGTCCACGCGTGCAGGTCATGAACGTCGAGTACGCCGGGCGTACCGACGATGTGCCGGCGTACCTCGACGAGGTCGACGCCCTTCGGAACGGCCTCGAGCAGCACGTCGACCGCCTCCCGCAGCAGCCCATAGGTGCGAGGCAGGATCATCAAGGCGATCAGGATGGAGGCGATCGGGTCGGCGAGCCGGAAGCCCGTCAGAGCGATCGTGACCGCCGCGCCGATCACCGCGAGCGACCCGAGCAGGTCCCCGAGGACCTCCAGGTAGGCGCCCCGCAAGTTGAGGCTGTGCCGCTGGCCGTGCCGCAGCAGCAGCATCGCGGCGCCGTTCGCCACGAGCCCCAGCAGCGCGATCGCAAGCATCGGGCCGCCGGCGACATCGGGCGGGGCCGCGAAGCGCCGCACCGCCTCGATGGACACCACGACGGCGACCCCGAAAAGCAGCACCGCGTTGGCGACCGCGGCCAGGATCTCCAGCCGGAAGTAGCCGAACGTCCGTTCCGGCGTCGCGGGCCGGCTCCCGAAGTGCAGGGCCAGCAGCGACAGGCAGATCCCGGCGACATCGGTGAACAGGTGACCTGCGTCGGCGAGCAGGGCCAGGCTCCCGGTGTAGAGGCCGCCCCCGACCTGGGCCACGAGCACCACGGAGGTGATGGCGAGCACGGCGATGAGCCGCTGCCGGTAGGTCGCCCCCGCGCTCCTGACATCAGGACCGGGCACGCCGTGGCCGTGCCCCCCGCCCATGCTGCATGCCTCCGCTCGACGCTCGACTCCCCGTCCGATGCTATGGCGCCCGCCCGGTCAGTACCTGGCCGCGTGCCCCACGCGGCCAGGTGCCGGAGTCAGTACCCCAGCTCCTCGAGCCGCCCGTCGTCGATGCCGAAGTGGTGGGCCACCTCGTGGACCACGGTGATGCGGACCTCGTCCACGACGTCGTCCTCGCTGTCGCAGATCCGCAGGGTAGGGATGCGATAAATGGTGATGCGGTCGGGCAGCACCCCGGCGTACCACTCTCCGCGCTCGGTGAGCGGGATCCCCTCGTAGAGCCCGAGCAGCTCCGGGTCGGTGGGGCCGGGCTCGTCCTCGACGAAGATCGCCACGTTGTCCATCAGCGCGCTCAGCTCGGCCGGGATCCCGTCGAGCGCCTCAGCGACGAGATCTTCGAACACCTCGCGCGTCATGTCGAGCACCCGCTCATTGTGGTCCCGCCGGGGGCGACCCGGCTACCTCATCGGCCACCGCAGGCACCCGTGCCGCCTTCCCGTACCGCGCTCCGCTTTCCCGTACCGCTTTTCCCGTACCGCTTTTCGCGATTCCGCGGTGCCAGGGGAGGCCCGAGCGGGCAGACTGCATCTGATGCAGACGTGGCTCCAGGCGATCAGGGTGGTCCTCGCCTCGCGGCGCCTGCTGCGTGGCGTGGAACTCATCGCGGTCTCGCTGCTCGGGGGCTGGCTGGGGCTCGTCGTTGCGGCCAACGTCGAGACCGACGTCGGCCCCGTCACCACGCGGATGTCGGTAGAGCCCACGTTCCGGGGCGACAGCGTGCTCGTCGTGTCGCCGCTGGGGTCGGTCACCCTGGACAGCCACGATGGGCCGTTCGAGTTCCGGGTGGACGTCACCCGGCTCAAGATCCAGGACGCCCGCGAGATCTTCAACGACCCCCAGGTCTTGCGTGGCCTCGGCAAACGCGTGACCGAGGACATCAACGCGGGGCTGGTCCGCCTCATCGTGCAGAGCACGGTCGCCGTGCCCCTCAGTGCCGCGGCCCTGGCGTTCCTGGTCTTCCGGCAGGCCCGCCCGGCCGCCGTGGCGAGCGGGGTGTCGCTCTCCGTCCTGCTCGCCGGTGGGGCGGTCGCGGGCCTGACGTGGAACCCCAAGTCGGTGCTCGAGCCCCGCTACTCCGGACTGCTCGCGAGCGCCCCTTCCGTCGTGGGCACGGCCGAGAGCATCGTGGCCAGCTTCGGGACCTACGAGCAGGAGCTCGCGAGGCTGGTCACGAACGTCTCCCGGCTCTACGACGTCACCTCCTCACTGCCGGTGTTCGATCCTGGGAACTCCACGATCCGGGTGCTCCACGTCTCCGACGTCCACCTCAACCCCGCATCGTGGGAGGTGATGCGCTCGGTCGCCGAGCAGTTCGAGGTCGACTTCGTCATCGACACCGGCGACCTGACCGACCACGGCAGCCCCCCAGAGGACCGGGTGGCCGGCGAGATCCCCACGCTCGGGGTCCCTTACGTCTTCGTTCGCGGCAACCACGACTCGATCGGCACGCAGAAGGCCGTGGGCCGCCAACCCAACGCCGTCGTCGTGGACGGCGGCGAGATCATCACCGTCGAGGGACTCCGCATCATCGGAGCCGGTGACCCCCGGTTCACCCCGGACCGATCCGTGGCGCAAGCCCACCGCGACGTGGTCATCGAACTCGGCGGGCAGCTGGCCGAGCGCGTGCGGGAGGCCGAGCGCGGGCAGGCCGAGCGGCCGGCGGTCGATATCGCGGCGGTGCACGACGCGTGGGCAGCGAAGCCCCTCGACGGGGTCGTCCCGCTCGTGCTGGCCGGCCACACCCACCAGCGGTCGACGAGGATCCTGCACGACGGGACACGGCTGTTCATCCAAGGTTCCACGGGCGGCGCCGGGCTGCGCGCCCTCGAGGGCGACGAACCGACGCCGATCCAGTGCTCGGTGCTGTACTTCGACCGGGCGACGAAGCAACTGCAGGCCTGGGACGACATCACGCTCGGCGGTCTGGGCCTGGCCTCCGCAGAGATCAGCCGCCAGCTTGCGGAACAGCCGCACCCCGAGGGGTCCGAGACCCCGACGCCGCCCGTGGCCTCGCAGACCCCGACTCCCACGGCGTCCGGCGCAGCACGTGAGCAGGCGGAACAGACACCCTGACACCCTGCGGGCGGCTACGCTTTGTGCGCGAGGGACGCGGTCCCGTATGCTGTCGTGGTCCCCGACGGAAGGTGGCGGGCCACACGCCCTCATCGTCTAGAGGCCTAGGACTTCGCCCTTTCAAGGCGGCGACACGGGTTCGAATCCCGTTGGGGGCACGTGCCATGCTTGGTGCGGGGACATGCGCTAGGTCCTGTGGAGCAGCTTGGAGTGCTCGCCACCCTGTCAAGGTGGAGGTCGCGGGTTCGAATCCCGTCGGGACCGCGCTGGTAGCGATCGCGAGGTCGCCGCTAGGGGCAGGTAGCTCAGTCGGTACGAGCGTCCGCCTGAAAAGCGGAAGGTCGGCGGTTCGATCCCGCCCCTGCCCACCACCCACGACCAGGCGAACTGCCTGGTCATTGCTTGTCTCTGGACTCGGCACTGGTTGACCGCCAGTGACCGTGACAGCCTGCGAAAGACCCCGATTCGCCGTCGTTAGTCGCACGTTCATCGCACGGCGATCTTGACCGGGTACGGCACAATGATGCGCATGCGATCTCGTCGTTCGTGGATCGTCTGTAGCGCCGTGTATGTCACCGTGGTCTGTGCGGTTGCGACCGTGGCCTTTGTTCATCCGGACGGCTACGGAGCCTATCTGGCGGCTCTGGTTCTGACGCTTCCGACGAGCGTGGTTCTACCGCTGGCGCTCTTCATCGTCGGCGGCGTCGGTGCCTGGCTATCGATCATGGTGGGCGGGACAGCAGCCCCGGTGTGGGCGCTTGTCCCGTCATATGTCCTGGTGTTTGGTTTGGCGGCGTTGGTGAACGTGCAGCTCGCCCGAGTGTTGATCCAAGCGGCCGGCCGGTGTTGTGTACGCCTGCGGCGCCCGGCTGCCATTAGCTAGCGGTTTTCAAGAGGGACGCGATCGGTATATGTCCGGGCCGTTGACCTACGGCGTTCTCCGGAGGGTTGGCCTCCAGCAGACCACACCGGCGGACTGTTCTTCATCGAGGGCTTCCGGGCTTGCCGGATTGCCCGATCGGCCCGCGCACTCTCCCGCCGCGCCTTCCCTGAGGGGACCTCTACTGGCTCGCTCGCGCCGCCGGTCGCCTTTGACTTGCCCCGGCCGGTGGCCCGGCGGCCTGTGATGGGATCAGCGATAGCGTGACGCACGTGCGGGCGGATCGGCGGACACGCATGCGGCTGCGAGCAGAGTACGCCGTCGTTGTGTGGGTGCGCTGCGGTGCTTGTCATCGGACACTCGGCAGGCTCTATGGTTCCCAACACGAGCCGGTCGCTTTCGATAATGGCCAGGTGAGCGGGCTCCTACCCGCCGGTGCCCGCATCGACTACTTTCGCCGCCACCCTTCCTGCCCTGCCGACTCTCCGGCGGACTGG
>JBOHCZ010000187.1:0-1701 GCA_050699195.1 Streptomycetales bacterium | reverse complement strand
CTACGTCGCTGCGCGACGGGGCGGAAATGCCAAGATCGGCGGCGGCCGTTACGGGGACGGGTCGGGCACGCGGCTCAGGGCCTGGTCGATCCGCTCCTGCGGCAGCTCGAAGTCCTCCATCTGGCCGGACAGGTAGCGGTCGTAGGCGGCCATGTCGAAATGGGCGTGCCCGCACAGCGCGGTGAGGATGGCCTTCTCCTCGCCGGTCTGCTTGCAGCGCAGCGCCTCTTCGATGCAGGCGGCCAGGGCGTGTGTCGGCTCGGGGGCGGGCACGATGCCCTCGGTCCTGGCGAACTGCACGCCCGCCGCGAAACACTCCGACTGGGGCTTCGCGACCGCCTCGAGCAGCCCCAGCTCGTAGACATGCGAGATCAGCGGGGACATGCCGTGGTAGCGCAGGCCGCCCGCGTGGATCGGATCGGGGACGAAGTCGTGCCCGAGGGAGTGCATCTTCATCAACGGGGTCAGCCCGATGGTGTCGCCGAAGTCGTAGACGTAGCTGCCGCGCGTCAGAGAGGGGCAGGCGGCGGGCTCGACGGCGCGGATCACCGGGTCCATCCGCCCCGCGAGCTTCTCGCGCAGGAACGGGAAGGCGAGCCCCGCGAAGTTCGACCCGCCTCCCGTGCAGCCCACGATCAGGTCGGGGGTGTCGCCGGCCTGCTCGAACTGCTTGAGCGTCTCCTCGCCGATGACGGTCTGGTGCAACAGCACGTGGTTGAGCACGCTGCCGAGCGCGTAGCGGGCCTCGGGGTCGCCGGCCGCGACCTCGACCGCCTCGCTGATGGCGATACCGAGGCTGCCGGGCGAGTCCGGCTCGTCAGCCAGGATCTTGCGACCGGACTCGGTCAGGCCGGAGGGGCTCGCGTGCACCGTCGCCCCCCACGTCTGCATCATCGAGCGGCGGTAGGGCTTCTGGTCGTAGGACGCCCGCACCATCCAGACCTCGCATTCGAGGTCGTACAGCGAGCAGGCGAACGCGAGGGCGCTGCCCCACTGACCCGCACCGGTCTCGGTGGTCAGCTTCCGGATGCCGGCCTGGGCGTTGTAGTAGGCCTGGGCCACGGCGGTGTTCGGCTTGTGGGAACCGGCCGGGCTGACCCCTTCGTACTTGTAGTAGATGCGGGCCGGAGTGCCGAGGGCCTTCTCGAGACGGCGGGCCCGCACGAGGGGCGTCGGCCGCCACATCGCGTAGACCTCGCGGATCTCTTCGGGGATGTCGACGAACCTGTCGGGGGTGACCTCCTGCCGGATGAGCTCCATGGGGAACAGTGGCGCGAGGTCGTCCGGCCCGACCGGCTGAAGCGTCCCTGGGTGAAGCGGAGGCGGGGGCGCGGACGGCAGGTCGGCGACGACGTTGTACCACTGCCTCGGCAGCTCGGACGCGTCCAGCAGATAGGTGCTGCGCTGCACCATGCGGGCCTCCAGGGGCGATTTATACCGTTTCCTTGATGATCTCAACGAAACCGCATCCGTACGTTGCACCCTATGCCCGGACAAGCTGCCCCGGGAGGCCCGCGGGACGGGCGATCAATCGCCCTTGGTACGCCTGCCGAAGACGATCTCGTCCCAGCTCGGGACGGTCGCACGCTTGCCCGGACGCACGCCGTCGGTCTCCGCGTCACGGTCGGTGTCGCCCCGCAGCCTCTCGCGGTGTGGCGCCGCGCGGTTGATGCGCGCGGACCGGGCCGCGCGGGCCTGACC
>JBOHCZ010000186.1:0-2833 GCA_050699195.1 Streptomycetales bacterium | reverse complement strand
CGAGTGGGGATCCTTCAGGTACTGCTGGTAGATCTCGTCGACGAGCCATTCGTTGGGGCCGAAGCCAGCCATCGGGCTGGGTGACTGAGACGACACGGCGGGAACGCCCTCTTCCGATCTTCCTCGGGTAGCGTGTAGGCGCCTAACAGGCTAGTGCTGTTTTATCTAACGCACATCGCCGGTCGACGTATTGCCTGCCGCGCCGGCTTCCCGCCCGCGGCGCGACCGCTGGAAGGCAACCCTTCCGAGCGACTCGGCAGGGCGAGCCGCCTGGGTCGCGTACCCTTGTTTTACGTGGCAGCCGTTGACCACTCCGATGAGCTCGAGCACCTCGACAGCACGATGCGATCCGTCGAGGCGGTGGTGGACGTCGACCGGGTGCGGAGCTGCATCGCCGAGCTGAGCGAGCAAGCCGCCCTCCCTGACCTGTGGGAGGACCAGGAGCGGGCGCAGCGGGTCACGAGCCGCCTCTCCCACCTGCAGGGTGAGCTTTCCCGCGTCGAGGGTCTTCGCCGCCGGCTCGACGACGTCGGGGTGCTCTTCGAGCTGGCGGAGGCCGAGGACGACGCGGAGGCCAGAGCGGAGGCCGAGCGCGAGCTCGCGAGCCTGCGCAAGGACATCGGCGTGATCGAGGTGCGTACGTTGCTCTCGGGCGAGTACGACGCTCGCGAGGCGCTCGTCACCGTCCGGGCGGAGGCCGGCGGCGCGGACGCCGCGGGTTTCACGGAGATCCTGCTGCGGATGTACCTGCGGTGGGCCGAGCGCCACGGCTACCCGACCGAGGTCTACGACGTGTCCTACGGGGAGGAGGCCGGCATCAAGTCGGCGACCTTCGTCGTCAAGGCCTCCTACGCGTACGGGACGCTGTCGGTCGAGCAGGGCACCCACCGGATGGTGCGGATCTCGCCGTATGACAACCAGGGGCGCCGCCAGACGTCGTTCTGCGGTGTCGAGGTGATGCCGGTCGTCGAGCAGAGCGACCACATCGACATCCCCGAAGGGGAGATCCGCATCGACGTGTTCCGCTCCTCGGGCCCCGGCGGCCAGAGCGTGAACACGACCGACTCGGCGGTCCGCATCACGCACCTCCCGACCGGGATCGTGGTGTCCTGCCAGAACGAGAAGTCGCAGATCCAGAACCGCGCGGCGGCCATGCGTGTGCTCCAGGCCAGGCTCCTCGCGCGGCGCCGCGAGGAGCAGAAGGCCGAGCTCGACGCCCTCAAGGCAGAGGGCGGCGGATCGTGGGGCACCCAGATGCGGAGCTACGTGCTCCACCCCTACCAGATGGTCAAGGACCTGCGGACCGAGCTCGAGACCGGCAACACCTCATCGGTGCTCGACGGCGAGATCGACGCGTTCATCGAAGCCGGCATCCGCTGGCGACGCAAGCAGGCTGCGGCCACCGCAGCGGAGTGACCCCCCGGCGCGACGCCACCCTGATCGGGCGTGGTTTGCGCACGTCCCGGCGACGGGCATTGCGTGGGATGTCCTGTAGCGATCTAACCGTCATATTAGATGTGTCCGAATTATCAGCTCATGTCCGCGAAGACAAAATAGAGCCATACCCCATTTTCTTTCCGGCAAGCCCCTTTGCAGGTTCATGACCTCCGAAGCCGTAACTTGATCGCGCTTCAATCGATAGGGATCACGTACGTGGGGGTTTTGTTCGTGGCCGTCGCGGACGCGATCAAGACCCCCACGGGCCGTAGACGATCGACGACCTCTGGGGGTCCATCCGTGTCCGACATGACCTGGCGTAGGAACGTCGCCCACATCGCCGGGGCAACGCTCCTCGCGGCGGGCCTGCCGCTCGCTCTCGCGGGCCCAGCCTCCGCCACCGATCCCGACCCGAACAAGCCCGCGGTGAGCGAGCCCGACCTGCAGGAAGACGCCGGTCACAAGGCGCCTTCCGCGGGCGATGTCGAGGGCTCGGTCGACAAGGCCGGGGAGAGCGCCGACCGGGAGGGCGGGAACGTCTCCCCGCCCGGGGGCAACGGCACCATCAAGATCCACGACGAGGACGTTGACCTCGACGACCGGCGCAACGTACCGCACGTCTGCCAGTTCACCATGGACGCCTTCAACTTCGACAGCCAGCAGAAGGTCGAGTGGCTGATCAGGGAGTGGGCGCCCACCGCCGGCGACAAGGCGGAGGCCAAGGCCGCGGAGGCCGACGCGCCGGACGCGCCGGATGCTCCGGATGCTGAGCAGGCCGACGCGCCGGGCGTCGACGCGCCCGAGGCCGAGGCACCCGCTGACGCACCCGCTGACGCACCCGAGGCCGAGGCACCCGCTGACGCGCCCGAGGCCGACGCACCCGCTGACGCGCCCGAGCGGCCGGACGGCAAGGTGTTCGCCGACGACCGGGAGATCGTCAAGGAGGGTGACATCACCCTCGACGACGCCGGCGAGGGTCACACCGACCTCATGTCGCTGCAGGACGGCCACTTCAAGCTGTTCTGGACCGTCGTCAAGGAGAACGGCCAGGAGGTCACCAAGCACAAGGTCTTCTGGGTCGGCTGCACGCAGGAGCCGGCTGTCCCGATCGACGAGGTGAAGGACTCGGCTCCGGCGGCCGTGCCCGACATGCCGACGACCCCGGACGCCCAGGCGCCTGCTGAAGAGCAGCCGGCGGAGGGTGCGGACCAGGGTGACCAGGAGCAGGCAGCCGGTCTCGCCCACACGGGCTTCTCCGGCCCGCTCGTGGTGGGCCTCGGCCTGCTGCTCCTCATCGGTGGAGCCGTGGTGCTCGCGACGACCGGCCGGCTCGGCAAGATCCTTCCGAGCCGCCGGCACTGAGCAGGTACCGTCCAACGAGAAGGCCCCCGGGGAT
>JBOHCZ010000185.1:0-6747 GCA_050699195.1 Streptomycetales bacterium | reverse complement strand
ATCCGGCGCCGGATCGGACTCCGCTGCTAGTACTGGTACCGGTACCGGTACTGGTACTGGTACTGGCTTGGGTCCTGCCCGTGCCGGGCTTGCGGCTGCGGGCTGGAACGGCGGGTGGGCGTGGTGCGGGCGGGGTGATCGCGCGGGTGGGGGCCAGGCTCCAGAACTCTGCCGTGGGTTCGTGGCGGAGGCCACGTCTCCACTCCTCCACGAGCTGGTCGAAGATCGGCGTGCTGCTCACCGGGATGCCCCCTCGGTACGAGAATCGCGGACCAGGTGACCCCGCCCCGGAGGGCGTACGCCCACGGGCTCGGGGGGTGAGTGGGCGTGGCCGCGAGGCGGGGTCTGCCTGTAACGCTGACGGAGTCGGTGACTGTCGTAAACCGAATGACCACGATCGGGTGACCGTCGCAATCGCGACAGCCGCCTCGGGCACCGGGCCGGCGCTGACGACGATCTTGGCGGGAACGTGGGTCAAGGTACAGCGGCGCCGGACGCCGCCCGCCGGAAAGCCACCCACCGGCACCCCGCGTCCCGGACCCGGGCTGCCCTGGAGATTTATTCATTATCTCTATTGACTTAGTGATGAGTCTCTGGCCACGATAGGCCGTGCGCGACACCGGGGGCGGGAAGTACCTGCGGGCCCGTACCAGGTGCTGACGCGCGTCTCCTGACGCCGAAGGGAGTACCGCATGACCCCGCCGCTGTCCTTTCACTGGTTCCTGCCCACGTACGGAGACAGCCGATACATCGTGGGTGGCGGGCACGGGCTCCCGGTCGGCACCGCGAGCGGGGACCGCCCGGCCACGCTGGCCTACCTCGGCCAGATCAGTCGCGCGGCCGAGCAACTCGGCTTCGCCGGGGCCCTGACCCCGACCGGCGCATGGTGCGAGGACGCCTGGCTCACCACGGCAATGCTCGCTGAACGCACCGAGCGCCTGAAGTTCCTGGTCGCCTTCCGCCCCGGGTTCCTCAGCCCGACCCTGGCCGCGCAGATGGCCGCCACGTACCAGTGGCACTCGGGAGGACGGCTGCTGCTCAACGTCGTCACAGGGGGCGAGCCCCACGAGCAGCGTGGCTACGGCGACTTCCTGGACAAGGCGGACCGTTACCAGCGCACCGACGAGTTCCTCCGCATCGTCGGTGAGCTCTGGGATGGCGGCACGGTGACCTTCACCGGACGCCACGAACACGTCGTGGAGGCGCGGATCCCACGCGTGCCCGACCCCCCTCCCCCCATCTACTTCGGCGGCTCGTCCCCCGAGGCCGGGCAGGTCGCCGCACGGCACGCCGATGTCTACCTCACCTTGGGCGAACCACCCGGCCAAGTCGCCGACAAGATCGCCTGGATCTGCCGGCTCGCCTCGGCCGAAGGCCGCCTCCCCAGGGTCGCCATACGGCTGCACGTCATCACCCGGGACACGGCGGAGGAAGCCTGGGCCCAGACCCGGCGCCTGCTCGACGGCGTCACCCCGGACACCATCGAGCGGGTGCAGCGGGGCCTGCGCAAGAGCGAGTACGAGGGGCAGCGGCGCATGCAGGAACTGGTCGGTGGCGGGATGCGGGAACTGGAGATCTCACCGAACCTGTGGGCCGGAATCGGGCTGGTACGCGGCGGTGCCGGCACGGGGCTCGTGGGCAGCCATCGCGAAGTCGCCGACCGCATCGTCGAGTACCACGAACTCGGCGTCACCGAATTCATCATCTCCGGCTATCCCCATCTGGAGGAGGCCTACTGGTTCGGCGAGGGCGTCCTCCCCCTGCTCCGTTCCCGTGGCCTTTGGCAGCACCCGGACGGCAGTGCCAGGGAGTCCCAGGCGCCAGCGTCTGTCCCCGTTGCCGCGGTCTGAGGAGCTCTCACGCCGTTGCCTGGCCGCCGGTTCCTACCGGATTGACGAGTCTGCCCAGACCCGTGATCTCCGCCTCCACCACGTCTGCCGACTGGAGGAAGCGAGGAGGGGCGAAGCCGATCCCGACACCTGCAGGGGTTCCCGTCGCGATGATGTCGCCCGGTTGGAGGGTGATCCCCGCCGAGAGGACGGAGATGAGCGTGGGGATGTCGAAGATCAAGTCACGGGTGCTGGCTTCCTGACGGAGCTCACCGTTGACCCTGCACCGGACGGTGAGATCCCTGGCGTCGACCTCGTCCGCGGTGACGGCCCATGGGCCCATGGGGCAGAAGGTGTCCAGTGACTTTCCGAGGAACCACTGCTTGTGGTCACGCTGGAGGTCTCGCGCGGTGACGTCGTTCACGATCGTGTAACCCCAGATGTGGTCCCACACCTGCTCCGTACGGATGCCTCGCCCACCCCTGCCGATGATCACGGCCAGCTCAGCTTCGTAGTCGAGCGCCCTGGTGAGTCCAGGGTGGGGATCGATGGGGGCGCCGGGACCGATGACGCTGCTCGCTGGCTTGGTGAAGAAAATGGGAAGCTCAGGGGGGTCTTCGGTGCCGCGGGGGCTGCCCGAGGCGTCGAAACCGCTGCGCGCGAACTCCGCCGAGTGATCCCGGTAGTTCTTCCCGACGCAGAAGACGTTGCGTCGCGGGCGAAACGGCGCCCGCAACTCGACCGACGCCAGCGGGACGCCGTCGGCCGGTGCCTGCGTCGGCGCGCCGGGCGCGCCCCAACTCTCGATGCACTCCAGAAGCCCGCCCTTGCCGGTGGGCCCGGGGATGGCGACTTCGAGGACGAGCTCACGCTCCGCGTCGAGCATCCCGACCCGGTCCGTTCCTTCGCTGTGATACGTCACGAGCTTCACGGCCTCGGCCTCTCCAGGCGGGAAGGCGGATGGGTTCCTGTGGATCGGATTGACCGAGCCTAGGCGATCGTGCTCGTCGAAGGGGAACTGGCCGGAGCCGGCTGCGAGCGGACGGCCGCCTGGGCGTCAGCCGTGAACGGTCGCGGCGGGCCCGCCGCTGACGCCCCAGCCAAGGGTCGTTGCGGGAACCTGCCGCAGCCGTCGGGTGGCCGCTCGACGCTTTCGACGCTGCTTGACGCCGTCTCTTTCATATGAAATGTTTTTCTTACACATGAAGTGGACGGTTGTCATGTCGATGTCGAACCTATCAGGGGACAGCCTGCTGCTGGTGCTCGGCGCGCTCTCGAACCCGCACCGATTGCGGGTGCTGGCCGCGCTGGCGGGTGGCCGGAACTACGTGAGCCGGCTGGCTCGCGAGATCGGGATCAGCCGTCCGCTGCTCAACATGCACCTGCAGCGGCTGGAGACCGCCGGCCTGGTGGTCGGCACCCTGGAACTGTCGGAGGACGGAAAGGCCATGAAGTACTACGAGGTGGCGCCATTCGCGCTCCACCTGACGCCGGAGTCGATCACTGAAGCGGTCCGCTCGCTGACCAGGCCGAGCCGCGAGGACTGAGGAGCTATCGATGAAAGGGACCGACTGGACCGACATCACCATGGCGATCACGTTCGGCTTCGGCTTCTTCGTGCTCGGCACGGTGATCCTCGTGGTGATCATCCGCCAGCTCGCCGAGAACTCGCGGCACAAGGCCGCGCTCGCCCGGGACAGGGCGTACCAGACGATCGCGGAGAGCTACGACAGCCTGGCCCGCAACCAGGCCGAGAACCAGGAGCGGATCGCCGGTGAGATCGCGGGGCTCAGCGCCCGCCTCGCGGCCGTCGAGCGGCTGCTGCGCGAGATCGAGTAGCGGCCCCGCGAACGGCGTGGGCCGCCGAGTGCCGGCTCGGCGGCCCACGGAGCAACGACACCCGGCCCTCGGGCCGGCTTGACCCCCGACACACCGCAGCGCGGCCTTGGCCTACCTGGGCACCCGCGCCGCCGCGCGCCGTCGTCACGTCGCGCCCCACGCAAAGGACACCATCCATGCCGAGCATCAGCAAGCCACCCGCAGGCGACAGCGAAAGCGACACTCAGCGATCCGACCGGACCCGCCGAAGGGTGCGCCCCGGGCAAGGCCTGGGGCTCGCCTACCTCGTCCTGCTCGCATGGGCGGTCGTCACGGCGGTCGCCGCGCCGCTGGCGGGAAAGGTCGGCGAGATCGAGAACAACGACACCGCGTTCCTGCCCAGAGGGGCCGAGTCGACGCAGGTCCAGGGGACGCTGACGCGCTTGCGCAGTGCCGAGCCGTTCGACGCGGTCGTCGTCTACGTACGGGAGAGCGGCCTCCGGCAACGCGACCGAGCCGCCGCCGAGCACGACCGCCGGGCCCTGGCGCACCTTGCGGAAGGGCAACGGGTCGACCCGCCCCGCCCGGCGCAGGACGGCGCGGCCCTGCTGCTCACCGTTGCCATGCAGCCGCGTGAGGACGGCCAGCTCGACCGGGTCGAAGAGCTGCGCGAGGAGGTCGCCGCCGGAGCCCCGGCAGGTCTGGACGTCAAGGTCACCGGTGCGGCCGGCGCACTCTACGACGAGGTCAAAGTCTTCAGCGGCCTCGACAGGAAGGTGCTCCTGCTCACCGCAGGCGTGGTCACTGCCCTGCTCCTGCTCACCTATCGCAGCCCGGTGCTGTGGATGCTGCCCCTGCTGAGCGTCGGCGTGGCCACGCAGGTCGCGAACGGGGCCGTCTACCTGCTCGGGAAACACGCCGGCCTACCGGTCGACGGCCAGAGCGGGGGCCTGCTCACCGTCCTGGTCTTCGGCGTAGGCACCGACTACGCGCTGCTTCTCATCGCCCGATACCGCGAGGAGCTCCACAGACACGAGCGGCGGCGCAGGGCCATGGCCATGGCCCTGCGGCAGGCCGGCCCCGCCATCCTCGCCTCGGCCGCGACCGTGGCGCTTGGGCTACTGTGCCTGCTGGCGGCGGACATGAACAGCAGCCGCAGCCTGGGCGGGGTCGGCGCGGTCGGCATCGTCGCCGGATTCGCCGCCATGATCACGCTACTGCCCGCCCTGCTGGTCGTCGCGGGCCGGTGGATCTTCTGGCCGTACGTCCCGCGTTTCGGCACCCCCGTGCGCCAGGGCCGGGGCCCGTGGGTGCGGGTCGGCAGGCGCCTCGCCCACCGGCCCAGGCGCGTCTGGGTCGGGTCGGCACTCGCGCTGGCGGCCGTCCCCTCGGCCGTCATGGGGCTCTCCACCGGGCTCACGCAAGAGCAGTCCTTCACCGGCACCCCCGACTCCGTCGCAGGCCAGCGGAACCTTGCCCGGCACTACCCGGCCGGGGCCGGTGAGCCCACCGTGCTCGTGGCCGACCGCGAGGCGCAGCAGGCCGTCCTCGCCGCCGCCCGCACGACCCCAGGTGTCGCCGCCGTGCCCGACCCGGTCGCGCCCGCCGGCAGCCGGCTGGTACGCGCAGCGGTCGTCCTCGGCCACGCACCCGACAGCGACGCCGCGAAGGACACCGTCCTGCGGCTCCGCGACCGGGTGCACGCCGTGCCGGAGGCGAACGCGCTGATCGGGGGCCCGACCGCGGCCATGGTCGACACTGAGCAGGCATCGGAACGCGACCAGCGAGTCGTCATGCCGATGGTGCTCGCGGTCGTCCTGCTGGTACTCGTGATGCTGCTGCGGTCGCTGGCCGCTCCGCTGCTGCTCATCGCCACGGTCGTGCTGTCCTACGGGGCAGCTCTCGGCGCGGGCGCCCTCGTACTCGCAGCTGCCTTCGACATTTCCGCCGTCGACGCGAGCACGCCGCTGATCGGCTTCGTCTTCCTCGTCGCACTGGGCGTCGACTACAACATCTTCCTCATGACCCGGGTCCGTGAGGAGGTGTCCAGACGGGGCCACCACGCCGGTGTGCTGCGGGGTCTCGCCGCCACCGGTGGGGTCATCACGAGCGCGGGCCTCGTCCTCGCGGCGACGTTCTCCGTGTTCGCCGCCCTGCCGCTGGTCTTCATGGTCGGCATCGGCGTGGTCGTGGCTCTCGGCGTGCTGCTCGACACCTTCGTCGTCCGCTCACTGCTCGTCCCCGCCCTCGCACTGGACCTGGGCCCGCGGCTGTGGTGGCCCCGCCACCTCGGTGAGCAGCGTGCGCTACCGCTCAGCGGAGCCGGTCAAGGGCCCGAGTGAGGATGAGCACCACGAAAACCCAGGCGGCGCCGAGCGCGAGGCCGCCGAGGACGTCGGTGAGCCAGTGCGCGCCGAGGTAGAGGCGGGACGCGGCCACCAGGACGGCGAGCGCGAGGGCAGTCGCCCAGGCGGCGACCTTCCGCCGCCAGATGGGGGTGGCCGAGGCGAGCAGGGCGGCGAGCATGCCGAAGACGGCCGCTGCGGCGGTGACATGCCCGGATGGAAAGGCATAGCCGGTGACATGCCGGGCGATGTCGGTGGCGGCCGGCGGACGCTGCTGACCGACCAGCACCTTGATGCCGTTGGCGAGGGCGGTGGCTCCGGCGGCCGAGGCGGCGAGCAGACCCAACGCCCGCCAGCTACCGCGCCAGCGCCACCATGCCACACCGACGATCAGGATCAAGGTCATGAGTGTGGTCACCGAGCCGAGTTCGGTGACCACACTCATGACCGGGGTGAGCCAACTCTCGCGGTGCGTGACCACGAACCGGGCAACGAGCGGATCCCAGCTCGCGAGCTCGTTGCGGGCCGCCACGTCTTCGAGCACCGCGCCGAAAGCCCATCCGGCAACGATCAGGGCCACCAGACTGGCGGTCAGCGACAACCCAAGTGCGCCCGCCGGATGCAGCCGGGCGGAAGATGTCAAGCAGCTTGAGACACGTCTTGTCAGGCGGTCTGTATGAGGGCCTCCGGTGAGGGCTGGTTGATCCAGGCGGCCTTGGGCAGTCTCGGCGCCTGGGGTCGGCGGTTGCCGAACC
>JBOHCZ010000184.1:0-2178 GCA_050699195.1 Streptomycetales bacterium | reverse complement strand
GTCCTGGGCGCTCGCCTCGTTCTCGTGGGCGGCTGGGCGGGGGTGGGGGGCCGCACGGCAGAGGTGGCCGCACCGACCCCACGCCGGGCCAGGGCGGCGCCTTCGCGTAGCCCTGCCCCGGCAACGCTCTGCCCTCGGCGGGCCAGCCCGCCGACCACGGGGACGCGGCCCACGGCACTGCCGATCTTCTCAGCACCCTTACGCCGCAGGGCGTAGCCGATGCCCACGCCGATCATTCCGGCCAGCAGCCATTCCTCCATGGTCCCCCCTTCCGGCACGGGGCCGCCGCGCATGTCCAGACCGACCCGCCAGTTCCATCGTCACAGGTCCAAGGCGTGGCCGACACCGGCAGACGGGTGAACGCGAACTCCGTGGTGCCAGCAGAAAAATTACCTTCAGGTGAAATATGCGCTATTGACAGCCCCATGCGGCACTGCGGAGACTTTGGCTCCTTACGGGCTGGCCCCAGCTGTTCGCTCGGCCGCGCGTCGGGCAGGCGGGCGATCGCCGAGAGGCGGCTACCCCCTGTGATACGGCCACTGCTCGGGGGCCGATTGCTGTGAGGAGACATCGTGAAACGCTCGTTACTCGTACTTGCCTTCTTCCTCTTGATCGGGTTAGGCATCGCCGTACCCGCAGGGGGAGATGTCGCCGGCCGCCCCGGCGGCGGCAGCCCTGGTACGGCGGAGAACTTCGAGGAAGTCGGGCACAACCCGCTGTTCGGCAGGGGGATGAACGCCGCCCACACGATGTTCGGCGACCACCTGTACGTGGGCAACCGCACCGACGGTTCGAGCCGGTGCGGCGTCGGTGACCCAGCCGGCGCCGGCGGTCCCGACTCGTGCCCGCACGAGCACCCCGGCATCCTCGCCGTCGACATCGAGGATCCGTCCGACCCCAGGGTCGCCGGTGAGTTCGGCAACGAGTTCGTGACCGGGCCCAACGCCGGGCAGACCGCTCGTGAGATGCGGGTGTGGCCGGAGCAGAAGCTGCTCATGGTGATGTACTTCCGCTGCAGCTCGGTCATCCACGCCTGCCCGCCCAGCTCCAACGCGTTCAGCATCCGTTTCTTCGACCTCGCCGCCGACCCGGCCGACCCGCCGCTGATCGCCAGCTACGTACCTACCCGCAAGCCGCACGAGATGTACCTCTGGACCGACCCGAAGGACGCGGACCGGGCGCTGCTGTGGATCTCGAGCCCGACGACCTCGGCCGACCCGAGCCGGGCCAACCTCCTGATCACCGACATCAGTCAGGCTCGGGAGGGCGTGTTCCGCGAGGTCGCGAAGGGCAACTGGAACCAGTTCTACCCAGGTTCGGAAACACCGGCGAACTACGACAACGACCTGGCGCTGCACTCGATGGCCCCCACCCCGGACGGCCGCCACACCTACCTGGCCTACCTGCGCGGGCACTTCCTGGTCCTCGACACCAGCGACGTCGCCGACGGCGTCGCCCCCGGCGAGGTCGTCGACCTCAACGACGCGCTCGTCACCACGCCGGACAACCGGCCGCGGTGGGGCACCTCGGACGGCGGCTGCCTGGACGCCTGCGCCGAGTCGCACTCGGCCGTACCGGTGCCGGGGCGGCCGTTCGCGCTGACCACCGACGAGGTGTACGGCACCTTCACCGCGCCCAGCCACGGCTGCCCGTGGGGCTGGTCACGGATGATCAAGACCGCCCAACCGGAGCGGCCGCGCATCATGGCCGAGTACAAGATCGAGCAGAACGAGCGGTCCTTCTGCGGCATCGAGGACGAGCCGGGCGGCGAGCAGTTCACCAGCTACGCCTCGCACAACCCGACGCTGACCCGCAACCTCGCGCTGATCACGTGGCACTCCGGTGGCCTGCAGGCCATCGACACCTCCAGCCCGCGCAACCTCAGGCAGGCGGGCTGGTTCTCCCCCACGCCGCTCGACACGGTGACAACCGAGGATCCGGCGCTCAGCCGTGGTCCCAACAAGGTCGTGATGTGGAGCTACCCGATCATCCGCGACGGGCTGATCTACGTCATCGACATCCGCAACGGCCTGTACGTCCTGCGGTACCGCGGCGACTTCACCCGTGAGGTGAAGGAGCTGGACTTCCTGGAAGGCAACTCGAACCTCGGGGACGCCGTACGGATCCATCGCGGGCGATGACCACCAGGGCGTGTCCCTGTGGTGGTGGGGGTGACCC